>CAMURW010000066.1 GCA_947097635.1 uncultured Bacteroidales bacterium | reverse complement strand
CCAGCGTTTAAGATAAATTAATTAAGTCTTTTTAATAATACCTTATAAACAATATAGACGAACCATGAAAAGATGCCCATTCGTGATGATAGCACTGATGCTGTGCCTGCCGTGCTTCCGCATCCCCGTCGTGGCGCAGGACGGCGATGCCGCCGTCACCAGCCGACAGAAAGCCGATGGCCAGCTGACGTTCTTTAGCAACAACGAGGTGCGTTTCTTCTTATACCTCAACGGCAAGCTGCAGAACGACGAGAGCACGGGACGCATCACGCTGACCGACCTGGAGGACAAGCCCTACCACATCCGCATTGTCATGGACGACCCCTTCGAAGTCGCCACCACCCGCACCATGCGTCCCGGCAAAGCGCCGGAGGAATACATCGTGGACTTCAACCCCGTGCAAGAACGCATACACATCAGCCGCCACAAGACCGAATCCACTCGCGACGCGGCCACAGCATTCTCATCCGGCAGCAGGGACCGCAGCCGCCCGGATCGCAACAAAGACAAAGAGATAAAAGAGAAACACCTCTCCAAGAAGGCACAGGCCGAGGCCAAGGCCGCCAAAGCATCCACCGGCAAGGACATCAAGTTCACCAAGACTCCCTTCCTCGAAGAGGAATAACCAACAATGGGAATAAAAATCAGACACCACCACCCCAACATGAAAACCCGCATTATCGCCACCGCGCTGCTGCTTGCTGCTTTTGGCCTGCAGGCCAGCGCACAGAACCAAATCGACAAACTAGGCCGCAAACAAGGCCACTGGCTTCGCACCGACAAAAACGGCGCCAAAATCTACGAAGGAGACTTCAAGGACAACAAAGAGGTTGACACCTTTACCTATTATTACCCCAATGGCCACGTGCGCCTGCGCAACGTGTACAGCGAACCCGGGCGCTACTGCCGCCACGAGGCCTTCGACGAAGATGGACACCGCATCGCCACAGGCTTCTACAACCAGAAAAACCGCGACAGCGTGTGGCACTTCTACAACGAACAGGGCAAACTGGTGAAAGTGGCCAGCTTCCGCATGGGCGTGAAACAAGGCCCTCACATCGTCTTCAACAGCAAAGGCGACACAGCGGAATACACCACCTGGAGCAACAACCATCGCGAGGGACGCTGGTGGAAACGCATAGGCGAACAGGGCTACATCACCGGCACCTACAGGCATGGCGGGCTGGAAGGTCGCCTGACGGAATACGACGAGAACGGCAAGCTGTGCCGCGAAGGTCACTATGCCAAGGGCAACAGGAACGGCAGCTACAAATACTATGAAGGCGGCGTGCTTACGGTGGACGAGCGGTGGAACGACGGATCGCTGACGAGCCGCAAAGTGCTGGTGACGACAACGCAGAAGCAATATGTAGACATCGCCGACATCGCCTACATCCTGCCGCAGCAGAAGCATACCATAGTATACCTGATGAACGGCAGCGCGCTGAAATGTCAGGAAAGCATAAGCCTGCTGAGCGACCGCATTGGCATGGACCACTTCATGATTGTGAACACCAAGCGCCAAATCATCGCCAACACCGTGTGCATACAAGGTTTCACGCGCGATTCCGAAGGCCGCGAGATCCTAGCCCTGGATCCCAAGCCCGCCTTCGACGTATTTCCAGACGAAGACTGCAGAAAAATGGTAGAGTCCCTCCTCCGCGGCGGCGAGTCCATGGAAGAAGCGGAAGAGAAAGGAAAGTAGCGCGGACAGCCTTCCCTGCTACATACCATATACCACCAGGCCAGCTACGCCGCTCAGCAGCAAGAGGAGAATGGGACTGAACCTGGTCTTCAGCGAAACGAGAAAGGCCGCGGCGAAAATGAGGCAGGACACGATGAACCGGAGGTTTACGCCGGGAGTGCCGAAATTGTCGCGTGTGAACAGGATGAGCGCGGCAGCGGCGACGAGGCCCACCGCCGCGAGGCGCAGGGCACGAAGGACGTTGCCGACATCCGGGCTGTCCCGGTGCCGCAGCAGGAAACGAGAGACCAGCATCATGAGCACAAAGGGTACCAATATCACGCCAAACGATGCCAGCAAAGCGCCACACACGGCCAACGGCGTACCCAGGCCGGCATTGGCGACAGCGGTGTAGCCCACATAGGTGGCCGTGTTGATGCCAATGGGCCCCGGCGTCATCTGGCTTATTGCCACGATGTCCGTGAATTCCTGCATGGTAATCCAGCAATGTTTTGTCACCACCTCGCCCTGCATAAGGGCCAGCATGGCATACCCGCCTCCGAAGTTGAAGGCTCCAATCTTCAGGAAAGTAAGGAAGAGCTGAAGAAAAAGCATTGTTGCGTGACTTGGAGATTTCGGTGCTAATGCCTAATTACCCATTGCTAATACCTAACCGCCACTCTCCCCCACAGGAAGCCCAGCAGTGCGGCCACCAGTATCACCGCCACTGGCGACACACCCAGCAGCCAGATGAGCAAAGCCGCCAGGACGGGCACCCACACGTTGCGCCACCGGATGCCGGCAGCGCGGGCCATGTTGAAGACGGGTGCCGCTATCAGTGCCACCACGCAAGGGCGTATGCCCATGAAGATACGCTCCACCACCTGATTGCCGCGACACAGGCGGAAGAACATCGCCAATAGCAGGATGAACAGGACGGGCATGAACACGTTGCCCGCCACACACACCACCGCACCCGCCCTGCCACGCATGCGATAGCCTACCGCACTAGCCATATTGGCAGCAAAAACGCCCGGCATGGCCTGGCTCAGCGACAACAGGTCCATGAAATCCTCCTGGCTCAGCCACGCATGGCGCTCCACTATTTCTTTCTGCATGAGAGGTATCATCGCGTAGCCGCCTCCGATGGTGAAAGCTCCTATCTTGAAAAAAGACCAAAACAAATCACAATATTTTGTCGTCATCGTCGTTGTTATGTTTTCGGCTGCTTGGTTACAGGTGGTGGACAATGGTCCGCAATCGCCTAATAACTAATTACTAATCGCTTGTCGCTAATTTTTTATCGCCGGTAGATTCGGTTTGCAAAAATAGTAAAATAAACACACATGTCAAGAATTATTTTCTTCATCGGGTTTATGGTCTTCATCCTCGCGATGCTGATACTGGACTTGGGCGTGTTCCACAAAAAGGACCATGTCGTAAGCATCAAGGAGAGTGCCGGGCAAACCCTGATGTGGGTATTGTTGTCCATGGGCATGGCGGCGCTCATCGGCTTCAAGGCGGAGTGGGTGCACGGCATCACCGGCATGGAAGACCTGCTGGCTTTTGCGCAGGACAGCAGCTGGGAGCATCTGCTACAAGGCATCACCGACTACGACCAGGCGCTGAAGGTGTACCGCAGGGAGATGGCGCTGCAATACCTCTCGGGCTACTTCCTCGAGGAGAGCCTGTCCATCGACAACATCTTCGTCATGATCCTCATCTTCGTCTCCTTCGGCATCCCCAAGGAGTACTACCACCGCGTGCTGTTCTGGGGCATCCTGGGAGCCATAGCGATGCGTTTCATCTTCATCTTCGTCCTCGGCGCCGTGGTGCACCAGTTCAGCTGGGTGCTGGCTGTCTTCGGTGCCTTCCTGGTGCTCAGCGGACTAAGGATGTTCAAGCAGAAAGAAGAGAACATAGACACTGCCAGGCACCCCGTGGTGAAGTTCTGCACCAGGCACTTCCACGCCACCTCCAAGATAGAAGGCCACAACTTCTTCTCCAAAATCGACGGCAGGAACTACATGACGCCACTGTTCATCACCCTGCTGGTCATAGAATTCAGCGACATCATCTTCGCCGTGGACAGCATCCCCGCCGTCTTCGCGGTGACCACGGACACCTACATCGTCTTCTTCTCCAACATCTTCGCAGTGATGGGGCTGCGTTCACTCTTCTTCCTGCTGAGCGACATCAGCGACAAGTTCTGGCTGCTGCAATACGGCCTTGGCGTGCTGCTCACCTTCATCGGGCTGAAGATGGTGCTTCACGAGTTCACCTCCTTCGACATCACCGCAGTGCAGAGCTTGCTGATAATCCTTGGCATCCTGACATGCAGCATAGCGCTGTCGCTGATTATCCCCAAGCCGGGAAAGAAAATCCGCAATCAGTAGCCTGCCATTACTCACCCCCCCGGCTCCCATCCTCGCCGAGACACCTCCGGGGGAGCCCCCCAAAAACACAGCATAACATTGCCATGGAAAGCATAAAGAAAATCTACAAGATAGGCTTCGGGCCTTCCTCCAGCCACACCATGGGGCCGCGCAAGGCAGCGGAGATGTTTCGCGAACAGCATCCCAGCGCCGTGCGCTACCGCGTGACGCTGTTCGGCAGCCTGGCAGCCACCGGCAAAGGGCATCTTACGGACAGAGCCATCATCAACGCACTGGCACCCGCCACCACGGAGATAGCGTGGCAGCCGGACGTCGTGAAGCCCTTCCACACCAACGCCATGACCTTCGAAGCCTACGACGCCGACCAGCATCTGCTGGACAGCAAGACCCTCTACAGCATAGGCGGCGGGGAACTGAGCGACGGCACGCCCTCGCAGGAGCATCACATATACGAGCACGGCAAGATGAAAGATATCCTGGACTACTGCGAGAGAGAAGGGCTGTCGCTGTGGGAATATGTGGAACGCCACGAAGACCCCGACCTATGGGACTACCTGCAGACCGTGTGGCAGCAGATGCAGGACACCATACACACCGGCCTCCACGCCGACCGCGTGCTGCCAGGCCAGCTGCACCTGCACAGCAAAGCACGCCAGTACTACGTCCGCGCCACCTCGTACCGCGAGAACCTGCAGGGGCGCTGCCTAGTCATCGCCTACGCCCTCGCCACCTCGGAGCAGAACGCCATGGGCGGCAAGATTGTGACGGCGCCCACCTGCGGCAGCGCAGGGGTGCTGCCGGCAGTGCTGTTCCACCTGAAGAAGGCGCACAACTTCAGCGACCTCTCCATCCTGAAAGCACTGGCCACGACAGGCCTCTTCGCCAACATCATCAAGACAAACGCCTCGCTCAGCGGAGCCGAAGTGGGCTGCCAGGGCGAAGTGGGCAGCGCCTGCGTGATGGCATCGGTGGCCGCCAACCAACTGTTCGGCGGCACGCCCACGCAGATAGAATACGCCGCGGAGATGGCCATGGAACACAACCTGGGCCTCACCTGCGACCCCGTGTGCGGGCTGGTGCAGGTGCCGTGCATAGAGCGCAACGCAATGGCAGCACTGAGGGCGCTGGACGTGAACATGTATGCCGCCATGAGCGACGGCCGCCACATGATATCCTTCGACAAGGTGGTGGAGACGATGAACCTCACTGGCAAAGACCTCCCCAGCCTGTACAAAGAAACCGCGCTCGGAGGGCTGGCACTGAACAGCAACGGCTGAGCCAAGCCTAGCCCGCAAAACAACAACAAGAGATATTAACACACAAAATAAAGACTTGCAATATGTTATTCCTCGACATCAGCAACGGCTGGAAGACAGCCATAATGATGGTCCTCATGGCCACCGTGTTCTACTTTTTCCTTATCCGCCCCCAGCGCCAGCAGAAGAAAAAGGAAGCCGCATTCCGCGACGGCCTGAAAGCCGGCGACAGCGTAATCACCGTGGGCGGCATACATGGCGTGGTGACGGATGCCGGCAGCACCTTCGTGAAACTGGAAATTGCCCCCGGCAAGACCATCCGCGTTGCCAAGACCGGCATTCAGCCCAAAATAAACTAAGAAACAGCCCATAGGCCCCCCTAACGGGGCCGCCGCCAGATATTAGCCGACGCAAACAAAAGCACCAGATGAAGCGAGAGAGGTTTCTGTTTGTAATAAAAGCATACCTGTGCTACGTGCTGCTGTTCGTGGCGGCAAAGCCCGTGTTCATGCTCTACAACAGCCCGGGCCGCCTCTCCTTTGCCGACTATGCCGCCGTGGTGTGGCATGGGCTGCCCATGGACTTGTCCACGGCAGGCTATTTCTCGCTTATACCACTGCTTGCGGCCATATTCGCCACCTGGGTGCACGCGGGGAACAGGGAGTTGAGGATCTTTCTCTACTGCTACTACGCCCTCACGGCCCTGACCGTCGGCGTGGGGCTGTGTGCCGACTGTGCGATCTACCGTTTCTGGGACTTCAAGCTGGATGCCACGGTGCTGAACTACATCGACGCGCCCAAGGATGCCGTCGCCAGCGTGTCGGCGGCATACGTCGTCATCGCCGCCCTCGCCGTCCTGGCGGTGTCGGCCACGCTATTCTGGCTGCTGTCCCTGGCCTCGCGCCGGCTGCTGGAGGCAGAGCCGGCTTGGCGGCTTGGCGGCGCGCCGCCAAGCATCGCCCTCCGCCTGCTGCACACACTGCTGCTGATAGCAATGGGAGGCATCATGTTCCTCTTGATGCGAGGCGGCGTGGGGAAAAGCACCATGAACGTGGGGCGCGCCTATTACAGCGAAAACCAGTTTCTGAACCACAGCGCCGTGAACCCCGTGTTCAGCTTCTTTTACTCGTCGCTGAAGAGGCAGGACCTGGGCAACGAATATCTGTTCTTCCCGCCGGAGGAGGCCTCCCGCCTGTGGGACGAGATGAACGCCGGCACGCCCTGCGACACCTGCGGGCCATCCCCCGCCGTCTGCCGCCCGTCGCCAAACATAGTCCTGGTGCTGTTGGAGGGCTTCAGCGCGAAATTCATCGGCGCTTTGGGGGCAGAGCGGGACGTGGCGCCGCGTCTCAGCGCGCTGTGCCGCGAAGGCATACTGTTCAGCCAATGCTATGCCAACAGCTTCCGCACAGACCGCGGCACGCTGAGCACGCTCAGCGGCTACCCCGCTTTCCCCAACGTCAGCGTGATGAAGCTGCCGGGCAAAAGCCGCATGCTGCCCAGCATAGCGGCGGCGCTGAAAGCGGCAGGCTACGGCACCAGCTTCCTGTATGGCGGCGACATCAACTTCACCAACATGAAGAGCTACCTGCTCTCCACGGGCTTCGGCGAGGTGGCGGGCGACGCCTATTTCCCCGCCGAGGCCGCCCGCAGCAGCGCCTGGGGTGCCTGCGACCACATCGTCCTCGACACCTTCGCCCGCCAGATACTGCGCAAGGCCGGCGGCCAGCGGCCTTTCTTCGCCGCCTGCCTCACGCTGAGCAGCCACGAGCCATGGCAAGTGCCCTACCACGGGATAGAGGGCGACCAGAAAGCCAACGCCTTCGCATACACCGACAGCTGCATCGGCGTTTTCGTGGACCGGCTGAGGCGCAGCAATGCCTGGGACAACATGCTGGTGATATTGGTGGCCGACCACGGCATCGCGTATCCCGAAGGCATCACGGAAGCCGACCCCACGAAGCATCACATACCCCTGCTGATGATAGGAGGCGCCATACGGCAGCCCGGGGTCGTCAGCAAATACTGCACCCAATCCGACCTGGCGGCTACGCTGCTGGGCATGCTGCAGCTGCCGCACAGCCAGTTCCGCTTCAGCCGCGACATACTATCCCCGCGCTACCGTAATTCCTACGCCGTCCACACCTACCCGGGCGGGGCGGAATATATCGACAGCACCGGAGCCACCGTGCTGGACCTCGCCAGCATGACTCCCATCACCAGCGTCAGCCGCACACCCGCTTCCGCACGGCAGGACAGCGTTCTGCGCATACAAAAAATCAAGGCATACCTGCAAATCGCCATCCACGATCTGGACAGGCTGGGGCAGCATCACTAAAAAAACAGGACCTTTGCACCGCGCCCATGCCCTGCCGGGCGGAGAGCGGACCACAAACAGCTTGCCCCCCCCCCGACGAAACAAAGCGCGGGGACGCGTACCATGGCTACAGGATGTCAAAGAGCGCCGTGGGAAGAGGGCAGCGCCTTTCCCCCTCCTTCACATATTTGCAAAGATACTACTT
>CAMURW010000065.1 GCA_947097635.1 uncultured Bacteroidales bacterium | reverse complement strand
CCCCACGCCCCTATACGAGAAGCCGTAAAGACGGGAGCAAGGAAGTGGGGCTTCGGACATCTCGTTGTGTATGAATGTCCGACGAGAGAGATGCTCGCACCCTACCGTAGCCCTTATTACCCCGGAGCAGGTATGCAAATGCGCAGCACCGCATTATTGAACGGTAACTCCTGAAGAAATCAAAACATTCAACCATGATGGACATGCAATATAGCTCAGTGGCGCTCCTCGCCGGCGGCGGACTGGCACTTGGCGCCACCCCGGACGGTGCCACCCATGCCTATATGGTGGAAGGGGACTCCATCATCGGCTTCCGCAGCGATATAGACGCACGCTTTGCCTTCCCGGAGGCAACACCTCCCAAGGAAGCTCCGGACTATGACAAATACGTTACGGGCTTCTACTGGAAACGCCACGACATCCCAGCGCAGAAAGCCACCAACGACACGGTGCAGACAATAATCGGTTTTGACAAGAAGCCTGGGGCGACTGTGCGCGATGCCTTGCAGGGGCTGCCGTCCATGGGCGGCTAAATTGAGACAAGAACATTCTGTATCGGAAGTCGAGACCTAGGTTAAGGGCTACCTTTCCGATATGAATATGATTTTTATAGAAACTAAAACTAATATATAATAAATATGCAAGTTAACCGCAGAAAAGAACTGTTTCCTGAAGTCGCAGACGCACAGTG
The DNA here is from genome assembly GCA_947097635.1 of uncultured Bacteroidales bacterium. GTDB lineage: Bacteria > Bacteroidota > Bacteroidia > Bacteroidales > P3 > Colimorpha. The sequence continues at coordinate 7,186 of CAMURW010000065.1, read as the reverse complement.
GAACGACTGGAAATGGCAAGTAAAGAACCGCATCGAGACCTACGAGCAGCTGAGCCAATACTTCACGTTCGGCGACGAGGAAGCCGATGGAATAAAGAAAGCCTTGGCCAAATTCCGTATGGCTATCACTCCCTATTACCTGAGTCTGATAGACCCCAACGATCCCTACGACCCCATCCGCCGTCAGTGTATGCCCGACGGCGCCGAGTGCGACATAGCTCCCGCCGACCTCACCGACCCTCTGCATGAGGACGAAGACAGCCCCGTGCCCGGTCTCACACATCGTTATCCGGATCGCGTGCTCTTCCTCATCACCGATATGTGCAGCATGTACTGCCGCCACTGCACCCGCCGTCGCTTTGCTGGCCAGAAAGATGCAGAAAGCCCCAAGGATCGCATTGAACGCTGCATAGAGTATATCGAAAAGACCCACGAGGTGCGCGACGTGCTGTTGAGTGGCGGCGACGCGCTGATGGTCTCCGACGAGTGGCTGGAATACATCATCCAACGTCTCCGCGCCATACCTCACGTGGAGATTGTGCGCATAGGCAGCCGCACGCCTGTCGTGTGCCCCCAGCGCATCACTCCGGAACTGTGCAATATGTTGAAGAAGTATCATCCCATCTGGCTGAACACTCATTTCAACCACCCCAACGAGTTCACTCCCGATAGCCAAGCAGCCTTGGCTCGCTTGGCCGATGCCGGCATCCCTCTGGGCAACCAAACTGTGCTGCTGCGCGGCGTGAACGACTGTGTGCATGTGATGATGAACCTTATGCACAAACTGGTGATGAACCGCGTGCGTCCCTACTATATCTATCAGTGCGATTTAAGCATGGGGCTGGAACACTTCCGCACACCTGTAAGCAAAGGCATAGAGATAATAGAAGGCCTGCGTGGTCACACCAGCGGCTATTGCATCCCCACCTTCGTAGTGGATGCTCCCGGCGGCGGCGGCAAAACACCTGTGATGCCCAACTACGTTATCTCCCAGAGCCCCCGCAAGGTGATACTGCGCAACTTCGAAGGCGTGATTACCACTTACACAGAGCCCCGTGACTACCACGAAGACTGCCACTGCCCAGACTGCGCAGCACATCGCAACAGTGAAGAAGGCGTGAGCGGGTTGCTGGAAACCGACCGCATGAGCCTTGAGCCCAGCCATCTGCTGCGCCACGAACGCAATAAGAAGCGTAACCAGAAATAGTGTTCGGGCTCCTACCCAGGCATCTTAGGCTGCATATACACGCCTTAGGATGCCTTTTTTCTTAGTACAACACCACCACGATGAAACCATCGCTTCTTATTGCAGCCCTGCTGCTCGCGACCGTCATTGCTGCTACCTCGGCAACAGCCTTGGCACAGATACATGGCGACAGCACCTACACGCCACTGTACGAGCATACCTCTTACCCCGATTATTATCCTTGTCAGAGTGAAGAAGACGGCAAGTGGGGATATGTGGACGTGAACAACCAGTGGGTGATAGAGCCCGACTACGACGGCGTGTTGTACGAAACGAACGGCGGTATGTATGCCGTGCAGAGGCATGGGAAGTGGGGGTTCGTAGGAGTGTCTGGAGAGCCGCTCACGGAGGTGGCGTACGATGCTGCCGTCTGCGAGATAGACTATCGGAAGGCGGGCTACAGAACCAACTTCGCGGCACTGCGCAAACGTGGCAAATGGGCATTCATAGACGTGCAGGGACATTTTGTGACAGACTTCAAATACGATGAAGTTCTGATAATGAATGGCAAGTACATCGTCCGCGTAAAAAAGCCTGACAACAGGACAATGCGCAGTGGCGAGCTGACGCCCGATGGCAAGGAGCACTGGGAGTTGCATTGATCAATAATTAGCAATTAGTAATTCTTTGATATGAGGAATAATGGTATTGAAAGCGGCTTTACGAAGTTTGGAATCATTGTTTCCTTTCTCATCGTGCTGATGTTCTGTGCCGTGCCTTCGAGTGCCGGGGCGCAGGTGTCATCGGCTTTTGCCGTCTTCGATATCCCCGCATCGGCGCGTACGGCATCGTTAGGCATGGACGTTCTGGCTGTGGACGACAATGATATTAGCCTGGCTTTGGATAACCCGTCGCTTATCGGCAGTCGTTTTCACGCCAACGTGGGCTTGAACTACGTGCGTCTCTTCGACGGTGCCAATGCAGGAGCCGCTTTCGCCGGTTTCCACACCCGCAGGTTGGGAGATTTTGTGGCAGGATTACGGTTCTACACCTTTGGCGAGTTTCAGGGCCACGACGAAACGGAAACCAGCACAGGTGCCTTCCTGGCCAGCGATTTCATCTTTAGCCTGGGGTGGGGCATGCACATCGACTCCGCCTTCTCGCTGGGCGCCACTCTGAAGCCTATCGCCTCCTTCTACGATACCTACAACGCTACGGCATTGGCACTGGACGTTGCTGCCACATATCGCAGCCCCTCGCGGCAGCTGGCAGCCACCTTGATAGCTCGCAATATAGGCTCCCAGTTCAGCACCTTCGGCAACGTGGTGGAAAAGTTGCCTTTTCATCTGGACGCAGCACTCAGCTATAAACTGTCGCAGGCCCCCTTGCGATTCTACGTCCAATTGGCGGATATGCAGAAGTGGAATCTGGCTTACTACGACACGCTGAGTCCCACCGCCACCTACGACATCTACACCAATACTACAACAAAACAGTCGCCACTGCAGAAATTTAGCGACAACCTGTTTCGCCACATCAACGTGGGTGCCGAACTGGCCATAGCTGGCAGGTTCTTCGCACGTGTGGGTTACAGCTATCGCCAAACACGCGAAATGGCCGCAGAGACGCGTTCCAACATTAACCTCAGTGGCTTCGGCTTTGGAGTGGGCGTGAGGGCGCGCAGGATGGAAATCACCTATGGTCGCAATAATTACCATTTGGGGCAGAGCCCCAACTACCTGACGATAGTTTTTCGCCTTTAGTTATGCGTGATTCGTAATCAGACAACATCAACCATCACCCACCATCGACTCCACATATATGCGTCGCATACTGTTCGTATTCACTACCATGCTGTCACTGCTGTCCTTGTTGCCAACGAAGAGCGTGGCACAGTCCCTGAACGTGGTGAATATGGAGTGCGTGGGCAGCAGGGGATTTGCAATCGACGACTATCACGATGTGGAAATCACGATATACGACGACGGGGGACCTAACCACGGTTATTGTAAAAACGGACATAGCACGCTACGTATCTTTTCAGTGCTGGGACTGGAGCTGGAGTTGGAAGGTAGCTACTTTCTGGGCGAGGGCGATACGCTTTACGTTTACGAGAATAGCAACGAGCAAGGCAACATACGACGTGTCTGCACGGGTACAGGAGTTCTTTATGTGCGGTTGAGAGATGCCGTGTTTTTGGAGTTCAACACCGACGACGCCATAGAAGGCGTAGGGTTTGAGTTGCACCTTACGCACTGCGTGGGCACCAGCCGCATGATATACGACATACGCGACAGCGTGAGCGACGGCAGGGTCTATTTGCATTGGCGCGACACCAGCTCCCGTGAGATGTGGAGGGTGTTATCCGGTAGCGACCCTTCCCATCTCACCGACACGCTATTCACGGACACCACGGCGGCGATGCTGTATGTTCGGGAATGCGGCAACCTTTATTACTGCATCTACAACAGTGACCTCGGCGACATCTGCGACCGTGGCACTGACATGCGCAAATTATGCGTGGAGTTGCCAGGTAGTACCTTGTGTTCCTATTTCACCGACTTTTACAACTGCAACGTCACGGGCTACTATGGTCACACCTCCAACCCTTATTGCAACGTAGGCGTAGAAAATTATGGCGACAGCATTGCCTCGCGTCTCACCATCATTGACGACTATACGCGACGAGACCCCCGGACAGGCAATGGCCTGACCATGGTGCCAGCGGGCTTCACCAGGTCTGTGAGACTGGGCAACTGGAACACCCACGGCGAGGCAGAAGCAATAACATACGACTACCAGGTGGATACCACGCTCAGCGACCTGCTGATACTGCATTTTGCTGCGGTGATGCAGAATCCCAACCATCAGCCAAACGAGCAGCCCCGCTTCCGCTTCGAGATACTGGATGAAGACGGCATCCCCCTCAACGCAGACTGCTATAGCACCGACTTCGTGGCCAGTAACAACTTGGGATGGAACACCTACGACGACGGCAATGCCGATCATGTACTCGTGCTGTGGAAGGACTGGACGGAGGTGGCTCTGAACTTGGCACCGTTGCACGGCAGAAACATCAAGATACGCCTCACCACCTACGACTGCGTACAAGGATCACACTACGGCTATGCCTACTTTGCTTTCGAATGTGGGCAGAAGAAAATAACGTCGTCATCCTGCCAGGGAGGCTCCAGCATCTTTACTGCACCTGCTGGTCTGCGGTATCGTTGGTACTCCGCCTCCCTGGCGGACAGCACCCTTTCCTCCTCGCGAACCTTTTCCACCATGCAGGCAGGCACATACTATTGTGAGATGCATAGCCCTCAGGATTCCTTGGGACATTGCTCTTTCACAATGAAGGCCGTAAGTGGCTCGCGCCACATAGTCGCCGGTATGCGTACAATGGCGATGGACACCTCGGCATGCCAGGTTAGCCTGCTCTTTGTGGACACCAGCCGTGTGCTGCTCGACGAGGGAAACACGGTGACTGGCATGGCCACGGAACTGCGGCAGTGGATAGTGGATGGCGTGTATCGTGGCGAAGCAACCGGTTGCCTCGCGGTGTTGGACACAGGGTGGCATACAGTGATGCTGGTGGTGTCCATTGCCGAAGGACGTTGTGTAGATACGCTGGTCAGCGAATTTTACATTGTCCTGCCATGTGTGGAACGTACCGTCATCAGAGCAAAAATCTGTGACGACGATGCCTACAACTATCACGGCACGCATTACAACCATGCCGTCATAGCCTATTTCGACAGCGCAGATGTCCACGAGCAGCTGATACTGCAGCACTACTACGGCGACATTGTGAGGATAACGGTGAACATGAACGTCGAAAGCCTGCCGTTTCTCTTCCAGGGGAATAGCTACTGGTGTGCCACCACAGACACCTTTTCCTTCCAAAACCGACTGGGATGCGACAGTCTCGTCATATTGCAGATTGCGCTGAAAAACATGGGACTGAAGGACACCGCAGTGTGCGACGACGCTTTCCCGCTGCTGTGGCATGGCGTGCTGTTTCGTCCCGATTCCGCCACGTTACAGCAGGACAACCTGGTGCTATGTGATACTGTCTTAGAAGTAATACCTGCTGTCTCTGGTGGCGACAGCCTCACTGTGCTGCGTGTAAGAGTGATGAAAAGCAGCCACCTCGCCACGCGCATGGCAATATGCGAAGGCGACAGCTATCTTTGGCTTGCCAACGGAAACAGCTATGAGAGTGCTGCCAACGACACGTTGCGCTATACCAGGCAAAACGGCTGCGACAGCCTTTTGGTCTTACAGCTCATCATCACTCCTGCTCCTACGGCAAGAATAGACGCGCCTGGCTGGACGGATGTTGACCACTTGATGATTACGCTGAAGAATATCAGCGAGGGAGGTAGGGGCATATGGCATCTGCCCAACGGGGCAATATCCGAGGAGCAGCAACTGCACTATTTGTATCCCACGGACGAGGATAGCGTGACTATATCCCTCGATGTCTTTGCCGATGGGGGCTGCTACGACAGCGATACTGCTGTGGTGCACTTGGACAGGCATGGCCTGTGGGTTCCGAACGCCATCACGCCGCAGCATGCCACTAACCAGCGATTTATTGTAAAGGGACGCGACCTTGCCTTTGTGGAAGTGTATATATTTGGACATCATGGCGAACAGCTGTGCTATTGGCAGGGGCAGGATGGCCACTGGGACGCCACTTACAGAGGCGAATATGTACCTCAGGCCGTCTATGCCTATCTGGTACGCTATTCCACGCGTCGCCATCCCGATGCCATCAAAGAGCGCGTCGGCACAGTGCTGGTGATTTATTAGGTAAAGGGTGGCAGCGAATGGTGGAGCAGGCAATTGTGAGCCGAAACCATAGGTCTTGTGTCTGAGTGCTTTTCGCTTGGAACAAAAGAGTCCGAATGTTAGAAATAGGGGGCACACCGAGGGAGTAACCCTTGGTGATTAGACCTATACGCCGATGATTATTGATATAGGAAAAAGCCCCTGCCGTTCCATGAAGCGACAGGGGGCTGAAGATGTGATGGATGCGTGGTGCAGCCGGTAGGCTATACCATCTGCTCGATGTTCCATACGAAGGCTTTGACGCCCACCTCGTCGTTGCGCTTGTCCAACTGACGTACGGCGTGGATGAGAGGCTCTACCTTGTCGTCGTTGACTACGGTCATCAGCGCACTGTTCATTTCGGGCCACGTATGGGTGCCGCGATGGGGCTCGCCGGTGGAGGTGCCACGGCCTTGCACGTTCTCCCAAAAGGTGAAGCCACGTATTTCCAGTTTGTCCAGCATATATTCCACGCGTTCGGTATTTGCTTGGTTGTATACAATCATTACGGATTTCATGATAAAACTTCGTGTTGTTGGTTTTCGGTTCTTGGTTGTTGTCAATAGAGACGGGGGGGTACGTCCCCCAGTCCCTACGATATTCTATTTGTTGTCCTTCTGTCCATCGTCTGAAATATCAATCTGCATGAACACGAAGTCTCTCTCCATCCTGGCTTTGCGGTCGGCGTCGCTCTTGCGTTCGAAGATGGCGTAGAGCACCGGTACCACTATCAGCGTGATGAGCGTGCTGATGAGCAGGCCGCCGATGACGACGATGCCCATGCCTACCCATATCTCGCTACCTTCGGCCTTGGAGGTGGCCATGGGTATCATGCCCAGGATGGTGGTGAGTGCCGTCATCATCACGGGACGCAGACGGCTCTGTCCCGATAGGGCGATGGCTTCGTTCAGTGGGATGCCACGTTCGCGCATCAGGTTGATATAGTCCACCAGCACAATGCCGTTTTTCACCACGATGCCTATCAGCAAGACGATGCCGAGGGCTCCCACCAAGTCCAGGTTGCTGTGCGTAATCTGCAGTGCCCATACCACGCCGGTGAGGGCGAAGGGGATGGAGAATAGGTTGATAAAAGGCTTGGAGAAACTCTCGAACTGCGATGACATCACCACATACACAAGCAGAATGATGAGCAGCGACAGCATG
>CAMURW010000064.1 GCA_947097635.1 uncultured Bacteroidales bacterium | reverse complement strand
CACAGCCTCTATGACAACGACCACCGCATGCTGGTGACATACAACGGCGAACTGTGGACGGCTACCAAGGAAAGTCCCCGAAGCTGGCGTCTGGAAGAGAAACTGCCCAGTCCCGTGAACAGCGGCTACCGAGACGTAGATGCCTTCATGCTGAGCGACGGTAGCGGCATGCTGCTGGCCAGCGACCGCCCTGGCGGCATGAACGTACAGAACAGCGGTGCCTACTTTCATGGCGACACGGCGCTGGCCACGGACCTCTACTTCATTCCGCGCACCGACGTAGGGTGGGGGAAGGCCATAAACCTGGGCATCGGCGTAAACAGCGGCTACTGCGAACGACATCCTGTCGTCAGCAACGACCTCAAGACGCTGTACTTCATAACCGACGGACGTGCTGGCATGGGGTATGGCGACATCTACTATGCCACACGCGAGAACATTGACGACTGGACCTCGTGGAGCGATGCCCACAACTATGGCAAGGAAGTGAACAGCGGTTTCAACGAGGAGTCACTGAGCCTCACCGCCAATGGTGGCCGTTTGCTGTTTGCCTCTAACGCCTCGGGAGTGTACCACTGCTATTCCGTCGCCGCCACTGTCACGGCCGTGGCCGATGGCACACAGGGCAACGGACGTCCCGCCATCGTCACCACGGTGGGCTGTAACGTACCCGCCGTGCTGCGCATCGTGGAACCTGTTGCCCACTGCACCATCAAGGAAAGCAACGCCGCCGGCGAGGCAGTGAGTGCACCGCTCTACCCCACACGCAAATACCTGGTGATGCCGCAGGACTACGATGCCCGCCACTGCTTCATACCCGCCATTGCCATCCAAGGCACCGACAGCGTGCTGATGCTCAAAGGCTACTATCCCTCTTCGCAGCTCAGCGCCGACAGCGTGCTGCAGGATGCCCCTGTCACTGACCTGCCTCTGCCCGCTTTGCAATTCGAGAACAACACCACCGTGCTGACGGCAGAAGGCGAGACGGAACTGAGCAACATTGCCAACTTCCTCTTCCACAACCCGGAGGTCCGCGCCGACTTTGCCGTCAACGTCTGGGGCAAAGAGGACGTGCAATGTTTTGAGCTGGGACGTCAACGTTGCATGGCAATGCTGCAAAGAATGAAAGAAAAAGGAGTGGGTCAGCAACGGATATCATTCTCCAACTACGCAAATAGCAACAATGCTAAAACCACGACAGCGTCGGGGATTTCCGTCACCATTGGACATGAGCGTTAAGAGTTATTAACAGCGCATAGGGGAAAAATATTCTTCGCACTGCTGTTCTATCTGTTAATAAAAATGTAATTTTGTAGCACGATTTCACCAGCCGTAAAACCCTCCAAGCTCCCAATATGGAACAGCACAAAACCATAGAGTTCAAGAACCACAGCATCCATTACCGCGACGAAGGTCGTAACCACGAGCACACGCTGGTGCTGCTGCACGGCTTCCTTCAAAGTCAGGACGTGTGGAGCAGCTACACCTTACAGTTCATGCGCACCATGCGCGTCATAGCCGTAGACCTCCCCGGCCACGGCTACAGCGACACCTACGGCGATGTGCACACGATGGAATTTATGGCCGACGCTGTGAAGACGGTGCTAGATGCCGCCGACGTAGAACAGTGCGTCATGGTGGGGCATTCCATGGGAGGCTACGTGGCGCTGGCGTTCGCTGAGAAATATTATTTTATGCTGCGTGGAGTGGGACTCGTCAACTCCCATACGCTGGCCGACAGTCCAGAAAAACGCCAATGCCGCGACAGAGCGTGCCAGCAGGCTGCCACCAACCGTGCCGGGTTCATCATCAACTTTGTGGACAGCCTCTTCGACAGCAGCAAGCGCAAGCTGCTGGATCAAGACATCAAAGACCTTCAGGAACAGTGTCTGGAAACTTCGCTGGCGGGACTGCAGGCTGCAGAACGCGGTATGGCGCTGCGTACAGACCGTCTGGACGTGATAGCGCGGATGGAGACTCCCACGTTGTTCGTCTTTGGCAAGAACGACCCCCGTTTGCCGCTGGAAGAAGGCGTGTCGCAGGCCATGGAGGCACAGCATGCCGAAATCCTCATACTGGATCGCGTGGCTCACATGAGCTTCCTGGAGGAACGCGACTACGTGCGCCTGCGGATCAGGAATTTCGTTGAGACCTGCTATTTTTAGTTGATATCGCATGCTTCTCCCTTCTCCCCCAAAACAGTCTCTTTCTTGCTCCGCGTCTGCGCAGCAGCGCATTTTTGCAAAAACGCGAAAGATGTAAATACTATTTTTTTTCAAAAAAAGATTGCCATATCAAAAAAAGGTTGTACATTTGTAACCACAAATTTAATAATAAATTTCATATAAATCATTAAATATCATGAAAGTAAAAGAAATAATAAAGAATCTGGAAGCCAAGCATCCCGGTGAAACCGAGTATTTGCAGGCCGTTGACGAGGTGTTGGGCAGCATCGAAGAGATCTACAACAAACACCCCGAATTCGAAAAAGCTAAGATTGTTGAGCGCATTGTGGAGCCCGATCGTATCTTCACTTTCCGTGTGACCTGGGTTGACGATAAGGGCGAGGTGCAAACCAACCTTGGCTACCGCGTGCAGTTCAACGCCGCCCTCGGTGCTTACAAAGGCGGCCTCCGCTTCCATAAAGCTGTGAACGTCTCCATGCTGAAGTTTCTCGGATTCGAGCAGATCTTCAAGAACAGCCTCACCAACCTGCCTCTCGGCGGCGGTAAGGGTGGATCCGACTTCGACCCCGTAGGCAAGAGCGACGCTGAAGTGATGCGCTTCTGCCAGGCCTTCATGTACGAGTTGTGGCGCAACATCGGTCCCGACCAGGACAGCCCCGCCGGCGACGTGGGCGTGGGCGGCCGCGAAATTGGCTACATGTACGGCATGTACAAGAAACTGTCTCGCGAGCACAGCACTGGCGCTCTCACTGGCAAGAGTTACGGTTGGGGTGGTAGCCTGATGCGTCCCGAAGCTACCGGTTTCGGCGCTATGTATTATGTGGACCGCATGGTGCGCGAAAAAGGTGAGACCATGAAGGGCAAGAAAGTGGCTCTCTCCGGCTTCGGCAACGTGGCCTGGGGTGCTGCTCAGAAAGCTACCGAACTCGGCGCAGAAGTGGTGGCTATCAGCGGCCCCGACGGTGTGGTGGAAATCAAGGGCGGCATGGACAAGAAGATGTTCGACGAGATGCTTGAACTCCGTGCCAGCGGCAAGAACATCGTGGAACCCTTCGCCAAGAAGTTCCCCAAGGTATCCAAATTCACCGCTGGTAAGAAAGCCTGGAGCGTGAAGTGCGACATCGCTTGCCCCAGTGCTTTCCAGAACGAGATGGACGAGAAAGACGCCAAGCAGCTTATTAAGAACGGCGTGCAATATGTGGCTGAAATCTCCAACATGGGCTGCCAGAAGGCTGCTATTGAGGCCATCAAGGAAGCAGGTATTCCTTTCGGGCCTGGCAAGGCAGTCAACGCTGGTGGCGTGGCTACCTCCGGCCTCGAAATCGCTCAGAACGCAGCTCACCACAACTGGACTGCCGAGCAGGTGGACACTCAGCTGCACAAGATCATGAACGACATCTACGACATGTGCGTGGAATACGGCAAACAGAAAGACGGCAGCATCGACTATCAGAAGGGCGCTAACATCGCCGGCTTCATGCGCGTGGCCAAAGCTATGCTCGCACAGGGTATCGTCTAAGCCCCTGTAATAAGAATAAGTGGCCTGTGCCGCACAACTTATGATGGACAGAAAAGGCTGCTTCGCAACTTGCGGGGCAGTCCTTTCTTTTTCAAATGCACAACATTGTTTTACACCCCTCATCATGAGAATAGCCATAATCAACGGACCCAACCTCAACCTTCAGGGCCATCGCGAAGAGAACATCTACGGCAGCACAACTTTCGAACAGCTCCTCTACGAGATGCGGGAGGAAATGCCTGGCGTGGAGTTCCTATACTTTCAGAGCAACATCGAAGGAGAACTCATCGGCCAAATACAGGTCGCCGGCACCTCCTGCCACGGCATCATCATCAACGCCGGAGGCTACAGCCACACCAGCGTGGCGCTCCACGATGCCCTCCGCGCCATTGCCATTCCTGCCGTCGAGGTGCACATCAGCAACATTTTCGGCCGCGAACGGTATCGTCACCATAGTCTCATCACCTCCGTCTGCCGAGGCATGATTTGCGGACTAGGCATGCAAGGCTACAAACTGGCTGCACTGGCACTGCTGGCAAAGTGAAAAAAGGCATCTTGTCAGCAACTGTTGCCGCTTTTTCCCACTCATTTTGCAAAATAACGGCGGAATCGGCATCCTTTCATGTAGGTTTTTTGTTCCGAATCCCCGTTGTTAACAGAATTTAAGAAAGCACCGTAACGTTGATAAACATGTGTCCTAGCAGCATCTCGCGTCACAAGACAAAAAAATAATTATCTACAATCCAAAAAATATTAGTACTTTTGCGCCCGATTTCGAAAGAGACCTTTCCGTGTCCGCCGAAGTCACTACCCAACAGATACTAAATAATAAAATAAAGCTAAAGTAAAACATGTACCTCACCAAAGAGAAAAGAGAAGAGATTTATGCGCAGTATGGAAAATCCGCCAAAGACAGTGGCAGTGCCGAATCCCAGATAGCCCTTTACACCTATCGCATCCAGAACCTCACCGAGCAGCTCAAGAACAGCAAGAAAGATCAGGTGAGCAAGCGCAGCCTGGTAGCACTGGTAGGCAAACGTCGCCGCATGCTGGACTACCTCAAAGAGGCGGACATCAATCGCTATCGCGACATCGTGAAGAAATTAGGTTTGAGAAAATAGTTTTTCATATTTATTTGGTTATGGTTGAGAGACCTGGTTATCCGGGTCTCTTTTTTTCATAAACCATTGCCTTCCTCGCGAGAATATTTATTCGAGAACATTATTGTTATTTAGTGGCGTTCACGTCGTGTGACACCGCTGCTGTTTAGAAAACAAGAAGAAAATAGTAAAATGAACATCATCACCAAACAGATTGACCTCGGCGACGGCCGTATCATTACTGTTGAAACGGGCAAAGTGGCCAAGCAGGCCGACGGTGCCGCCGTGGTGCGCATGAACAACACCGTGCTGCTCGCCACCGTCTGCGCCAAAACGGAAGTCGGAGAGAACGTAGACTTCATGCCCCTCACCGTCGATTATCAAGAGAAATATTATGCTATGGGACGCTTCCCTGGCGGTTTCTTTAAGCGCGAGGCACGCCCCAGCGAGTACGAGATTCTTATCGCACGACTGGTGGATCGCGCCCTGCGTCCCCTTTTCCCCGATAACTTCCACGCCGAGGTGCAGGTGCAGATTACGCTGCTTAGCGGCGACCACGACACCATGCCCGACCAGCTGGCAGCATTGGCAGCAGGAGCGGCACTGGCGGTGTCCGACATACCCTTCAACGGGCCCGTCAGCGAGGTACGCGTCAGTTACCTCAACGGACAATACGTCATCAATGCTCCCACTCAGGACATCGACAATGCCGACCTCGACCTCATCGTGGCAGCCACCGAAGAGAATATCATGATGGTGGAGGGCGAGATGAGGGAGGTGAGCGAGGACATCATGTTGGGTGCTCTCAAGGCTGCCCACGAAGCCATCAAGGTGGAATGCCGCACGCTGGCAGAGCTTACCGTGGAAGCTGGCAAGACCGCAAAACGCGAATACTGCCACGAAGTGAACGACGAGGAACTGCGTCAGAAACTGCACGATGCCTGCTACCAGAAATGCTACGACCTGGCACATCAGGGCATCGCCGACAAGAAGAAGCGCGAAGAAGGCTTCAAGGCTATAAAGCAGGATTTCATCGATGCCAACTATACGGAGGAAACCCTCACCGACGAGATAAAGTTCATGATAGACCGCTACTATGCCGCCACCGAGCGCGAAGCCATGCGCGACATGGTGCTGCAGAACCGCACCCGCATGGACGGACGCCAGTTGGACGAGATACGTCCCATCTGGTGCGAGACCGATGTGCTGCCCAGCGTGCACGGAAGTGCCATCTTCCAGCGTGGCGAAACTATGAGCCTGGCCACCTGCACCCTCGGCACCAAGTTGGATGAGCAGGTCATCGACGGCGCCGTGGTGGAAGGTACGCGCCGTTTCCTGCTGCACTACAATTTCCCCGCCTTCGCCACCGGCGAGGTGAAACGCAGCGGCTCCACCAGCCGTCGCGAGGTTGGACACGGCCATCTGGCCTGGCGTGCCCTCAAAGGCATGCTGCCTGGCGAGAACGACTGTCCTTACACCATCCGCGTGGTCAGCGACATCCTGGAGAGCAACGGCAGCTCGTCCATGGCTTCGGTATGCGGTGGCTGTCTGGCACTGCTGGATGCCGGCGTGAAGATGAAGAAGCCTGTGGCCGGAATTGCCATGGGACTTATCAGCAAAGACGACCAATGGGCCGTACTGAGCGACATCCTCGGCGACGAGGATCACCTCGGCGATATGGACTTCAAGGTCACCGGCACCCGCGACGGCATCACCGCCTGCCAGATGGACATCAAGGTGGATGGCCTCAGCTACGACGTGCTTGCCAAGGCACTGGAGCAGGCCCGTCAGGGACGTCTCCACATTCTGAACAAGATGGCCGAAGTGCAGCCCGCACCCCGCGAGGACTACAAACCCTTCGTGCCTCGCATCGTCCAGATCACCATCCCCAAGGACTTCATCGGCGCGGTCATCGGTAAGGGTGGCGAAACTATTCAGGATATTCAGAAGACCACGAACAGCGTCATCAACATAGAAGAGAAAGGCGAAGAAGGCATCGTGGACATCGCAGCTGTGGACAAAGTAAGCATCGATGCCGCCCTCAAGCGCATCAAGGAGATCTGCACTGTTCCCGAGGTGGGGCAGATCTACGATGCCAAGGTGGTTAGCATCGTGGAGTTCGGTGCCTTCCTGGAGTTCCTCCCTGGCAAAGAAGGTCTCATGCACATCAGCGAATACGACTGGAAGCGCACCGAGACGCTGGAAGGCCTCCTCAGCGTGGGCGACATCGTCAAGGTACAGATTATCGCCATCGACGAAAAGACCGGCAAGCTTAAGCTTAGCCACCGTGTCCTGCTGCCCAAGCCCGAAGGTTACGTGGAAGAACCCGCACATCCCCGTGGTCCACGTCGTGACGGCGACCGCAGTTTCCGTCGCGATGGCAACCATGGCCCTCGCCGCGACGACCGTCGTGAGGACCGCCGTCGTTAGTCAGCGCCAACATCCGAATGACTATTTAAGAGACGAACCCTCCTTCGTCTCTTTTTTATTGTTGAAAGGAACGGGCTTCTGCTGTGGCAGCGACGTGCTGTTTGCCACCGTCTCCGAGTTCCACGACAGCAAGCTCACCGCCGCCGACATCCATCGGCGGCGGTAGGAGGTCAGGGAAGCAAACGGCTAAGGTTAGAATGCTACGCCAAAGCGGCAACCCGCCGTATAGGCCAGGTTGCCGCCCTTGGGGAACAGCATGATGCCGTGGTAGTAGTTGTCCGTGTTTACCGAGCCCCACGATGGTCCCAGTCCTACGTAGATGTCCATGAGAAACCACTTCCAGAGGTGTTGCCAGCCCCCTTCCGCCAGCAGCGCCCATCGGTGGGTGTGGTCGCGCCGGAAGCCGTCGTTGGCGGCGTTCTTCGCCGTCTTGTCATCGTAATCGTAGGCGGCGTATATTAGTTCGGGCTTTAGGTAGAAGCCTTGCAGTGGTGTGTAGCGACACTGCTCCTTCTGCAGGTTCCATTTCCATGCTGCCTTTATTACCACGCCGGAGGGGGCGGCATCGTTCATCCAGTCGTAGCCAGCGCCGATGATGCCCACGGTCAGTTCAGTGCTGCTGCACGGTGTCAGCACGCGTTCGT
>CAMURW010000063.1 GCA_947097635.1 uncultured Bacteroidales bacterium | reverse complement strand
AGAACGATACGATAGGTGAGCGTGCGCGTTTTGCCGCTGCCCGCACCCGCTATTATCATCACAGGGCCTTCTGTGCAGGCAGCAGCGGCACGTTGCTCTTCATTCAGCTGACTCAAAAGTTCATTTTCCATGGACAATATCAAACACTTAGAAGAATATTTCCAGAAGTATTAATCTGCAAAGATACTAAAGTTCGGAGACATACGAAAAAGTTTTTGCCTCTCGGCGAAAAAAGATGCCACTGTACGGCAAAGGCAACGAGGTCCTCCGCGCCACGGAGAACCTCGTTGCTACCTAGTTATAATATGGATAAGCGTCAGAATTAGTTTTGCATGGCTTTCAGTCGCTCGGTGAGCATAGGTACTATCTTGTGGAGATCGCCAACAATGCCGACATCGGCAACGCTGAAGATGGGGGCGAACTTGTCTTTGTTGATGGCAATGATGCACTCGCTCTCTTCCATGCCGGCAAGGTGCTGGATAGCACCGCTGATGCCGCAAGCCATATATAGGGCAGGACGGACGGTTTTGCCAGTCTGACCCACCTGGCGGCTCTGGTCCATGACACCGGCATCTACCATGGCCCGGCTGCTGCTCACTTCGCCGCCCAGCACTTTCGCCAGGACTTCCAATTTGCCAAAACCGTCCTTGGTGCCTACGCCACGACCGCCGCTCACCAAAATCTTGGCTTCGCTGATGTCGGTGACTCTCTTATCCTTCTTTACGATGTTGATAATCTTCACACGGCCTATTTTATCCATATCGAACTGTGCCGGGAAAGTCTCCACCACTCCTTTGCGACTACCATCCCGCGCCATGGCTTGCATTACGCCAGGGCGCACAGTGCACATCTGGGGGCGATGGTTTTTACAGGTGATGGTAGCCATCAGGTTGCCACCAAAGGCAGGACGGGTCATCAGGAATTGCTTGTCCTCCTCTGCTATCTCAAGCTTTGTACAGTCTGCGGTGAGCCCCGTAACGTTGCGAGCACTGAGACGAGGACCCAGGTCGCGCCCTATGGTAGTGGCACCCAGCATCAGGATGCCAGGCTTGTGACTTTGTATGATTTGTGTGATAGCTTCGGTGTAAGGCTCTGTCATGTAGGGCTCCAAGATGGGGGTGTCCACCACTACTACTCTGTCGGCACCTGCTGCGATAAGGCTCTGGGCCTTGTCGGCGACGCCGTTGCCGCACAGTATTGCCACGACTTTCTCACCAAGTGCGTCGGCCAGTTCACG
The DNA here is from genome assembly GCA_947097635.1 of uncultured Bacteroidales bacterium. Taxonomy (GTDB): domain Bacteria; phylum Bacteroidota; class Bacteroidia; order Bacteroidales; family P3; genus Colimorpha. The sequence continues at coordinate 6,648 of CAMURW010000063.1, read as the reverse complement.
TGCCTTACCTAAGAGTTCAAAAGCCACCTTCTGTATCATGCCTTCGCGTTGCTCGGCGAAGACATAGACGTCTTTATATTCTGCGATGTTCATTTCACGAAAATATTTTAGGTTCATAAAATCACAAGGTTCATAAGGTTAGAATGGTTCCGCATGGCTATTGCATTCTTAACATTATTATAAACCCCACAAACTTCATGAACTTTATGAACTAAATAATATGTTTTTCTTTTAGTTTGTCCACGATAATGTCCACAGCCTCTTCGGGGCTCACCTCGAAAGTTTGTCCCGCTGGCTTCAGGGCTTTGGGGAAGCTCTTGAATACGTTAGTGGGGGAACCGGCCTTGCCGATGCGGTCTTCGGGTACATTGATGCGGTCGGCGTTCCACACTTCCACTTCCTTGTCGAAAGCGGTGACAATGCCCCTCACGTTCATATAGCGGGGCTTCACGGCGCTAGCCAACACTGTGACCAGGCAGGGAACCTGAAGTTCCAGCACCTCGTAGCCTTCCTCGGTCTGTTTGCGGGCAGTGACGATACGTTTCTGCTCGTCGAAGTCTAGGTCTTCGAGGTAGGACACCTGAGGGATATCCAGATGCTCTGCAATCTGAGGTCCCACCTGTGCGGTATCGCCATCGATGGCCTGACGGCCAGTGATGATGAGGTCGTAGTCCATGGTGCGCAGGGCACCGGCTAGGGCACTGCTGGTAGCCAAGGTATCGGCGCCGCCCAACTTGCGGTCGGTGAGCAGGATGGCTCGGTCCACGCCCATTGCCAGGGCTTCGCGCAAGATGGCATCGGCCTGAGGCAGACCCATGGTAATAACAGTAACGTGGGCACCATATTTATCTTTGAGCTGGAGAGCGAACTCCAGACCGCCCTTATCGTCGGGGTTCATGATACTGGGTACGCCCTCGCGAATCAGCGTGCCGGTAACGGGGTTAATCTTGACCTCTGTGGTGTCCGGCACCTGTTTTATGCAAACAACTATTTTCATTTATTTCAATTGCTTTGGTCGTATCAACGCCACAACGTCGCAACGCCGAGACGCTGACACGGAATAACGTAATTATTATTTTTTGAACAGCTTACCGGCGATAACCATACGCTGCACTTCGCTGGTGCCCTCGTAAATCTCTGTGATTTTGGCATCGCGCATCATGCGCTCTACGGGATATTCACGTGTGTAGCCATAGCCGCCGTGGAACTGCACTGCCTTAGTGGTAACTTCCATTGCTGTCTCGGCACAGAAAAGCTTGGCCATAGCGGCATCCACGCTGAAGGGAAGCTCGTGGTCCTTCTTCCAGTATGCGCTGCGCACCAGCAGGCGAGCTGCCTGCACTTTGGTCTCCAGATCCGCCATCTGGAACTGTGTGTTCTGGAACTGGCTGATGCTGCGTCCGAACTGCTTGCGTTCCTTGGTGTACTTGACAGTCTCATCCATGGCGCCCTGAGCGATGCCAAGCGCCTGTGCGGCGATACCCGCACGTCCGCCGTCCAGCGTCATCATGGCTATCTTAAAGCCCTTGCCAGGCTGCCCCAGCAGGTTCTCCTTGGGGATGCGGCAGTCTTCAAAGATAAGCTCGGTAGTGGCACTGCCACGGATACCCATTTTCTTCTCCTTCTTACCAATGGAGAAACCGGGGGCGCCTTTCTCCACGATGAAGGCAGAGATGCCCTTGGTTCCCTGGCTCTTGTCTGTCATGGCGAAGATAACGAAGACGTGTGCGTAGCTACCATTGGTGATGAAAATCTTGCTGCCATTGATCACCCACTGGTCGCCGTCCAGCACAGCCATGGTCTGTTGGCCTGCCGCATCGGTGCCAGCGTTGGGCTCTGTGAGGCCGAAAGCACCTACCCATTCGCCGCTGGCGAGCTTGGGCAGAAATTTCATTTTCTGCTCCTCGGTGCCGAACTGAAGGATGGGGTTGACGCAAAGGGAAGTGTGGGAAGAGAGGATAACGCCTGTGGTGCCGCACACGCGGGATAGTTCCTCCACGGCCATGCCGTACATCACATTGGAGCCACCGGCGCCACCGTACTGCGTAGGCACGGGAATGCCCATCAGACCCAGTTTACCCATTTTTTCCACCGTCTCAACGGGGAAGCGTTCTTCCTCGTCCACTTCCGCGGCGAGAGGCTTCACTTCTTTTTCTGCAAACTCACGAATCATCTGCAGGAAAAGTTCTTCTTGCTTGGTGTTGCTAAAATCCATTATATCTTTAAGTTATTGTTTTATTTCAAAAGTTGTTGCAGCATGGGCGATACTTGCCGCCTCAGAGTGTGTTGCCGTGCGGTAGGAGACGCTAACGCCCCTACCGTATCGCTTATCATCTATGCTGCAAAGCTGTTATTTCACGGCGATGGTCTCTATCTCCACCAGCCCGCCCATAGGCAGGTCTTTCACGGCGTAGGCGCAGCGTGCGGGGCTGTTGGTAGGATAATATTTGGCATACACTTCATTCATGGACTTGAAGTCGCCCATGTCTGCCAGCAGGCACGTGCTCTTCACCACGTCGGCGTAAGTGAAACCTGCCTCTTCCAGTATGACTCCAATGTTTTTCAGAATCTGTTCCGTCTGCGTCTGGATGCCGCCGTCCACAATTTTGCCAGTGACAGGGTTGATGGCCAGTTGACCGGAGATATAAAGAGTGTTACCTGCCAGCACCGCCTGGCTGTAGGGGCCTATGGCTGCCGGGGCCTTGTCGGTTTTTATTATCTTATTCATCATAAACTATTTATTTATTATTTTTTGCTTTTTGAGCATAATTATTTAGCGTGCAAAATTAAGATTTTTTTTTCAATTAACAGTAAAATATTGAAAATTTTGTAATTTTGCATTTTGAAATCATGGCAAAGTTTCTACAGCATATCGTCCTGTTGCTGCTGATCATGGCGGTGTTGTACCCCCTGCTGCTATGGCAGGGGGAAAAGGCACATCTGTCTGCTAACGTGGCATACACCAGGGGCAACTACAGTCATCTGCTGAGACGCGGGCAGGATGTGAGGCACTACGACAGCGTAGACGTGCTGTTCATAGGTTCCTCGCGCTGCTATAGGTCGTTTGACACACGATACTATGCCGAACAGGGCATCACGACCTTCAACCTAGGCAGCTCGAACCAGACGCCCGTGCAGACACTGGCTTTGCTGAGAGGCTATCTGGACAGCCTGCACCCACGCTGCGTGGTGATGGAGGTGAACCCAGACGTGATGGGCGACGATGGCGTGGAGGGGGGCATGGACCTCGTCAGCAACCTGCCAGTCTCGCTGCCCATAGCAGCGATGATGCTGTGCAATGGCGACCCTTACAGCCTGAACATGCTGGCACTGGCAATGGAAAAGCATTGGAAGAACAAGGATTTCGGAGATAGCGACAGCCTGATACCCGTGAACCCCGAAGGCACGCTATTTTTCGCCTATATCCCAGGCGGGTTCGTGGAATCCTCGCCACATCACTGGACCCCGACCCCTCAGCCTGCCACAGATGTCCGCATGCTGGACAAGCAGTTGAAAGCCGTATCGCAATGCCAGAGACTGTGTCGCAAAAAAGGCATACCCCTGCTGCTGACGGAGGTGCCATGCAGCAACGCCAAGTACACCTGCTACGGCAACCACGACGTATTTGCCAAAGCCATGCGGAACATAAACGCAGACTATGTGGACTGCAACGCAATGGAAATATTCGACAACATGGAAGACTCCATCCATTTCTACGATGTCGACCATTTGAATCGCGAAGGTGTGGCTTTTTTCAGTCCCCACTTCCTTTATCACGTCCTGCTGCCTTTCCTAAAGCACACCACTCGCCGCACCCGCCCCGCAAACCTTACAATAACCACATCTTAGCAGCCAGCCAACCTTATAAGCATAATAAACTTCTTATCCTTATCCCTCATGAAAGTCATCGGTCTTATGTCCGGCACCTCGCTCGACGGCCTGGATGTCGCCTACTGTGAGTTTTTCAAACCATACAGATTTTCCCCTGTAAAACGGAGAGACATGAACGCCCAGCGCCTAGATCGCGACCTGAAAGCGGCACGCGACTACGAGAAGCACTATGGCAACTTCCTGCAACTGGACACCAAGGACCTATACTGCAACGTCTTTGCCGCCACCACGTACAAATACCCTCCTTCGTTGCGCAACAAACTGGCACGCCTGCACGACGCCAGCGCACTGGAATACGCACAGACCGACGTAGAGTTAGGACACTACATCGGAAAGAAGGTGGCTAAGTTCATGAGCTCGCACTACGGCACCGCGGATCTTATTGCCAGCCACGGCCACACGGTGTTCCACAACCCCGCCAGTTGTCTTACCGCGCAGATAGGATGCGGCGATGCCATAGCGGCAGAAACGGGGCTGCCAGTGGTGTTCAATTTCCGCCGTTTGGACGTGGCGCTGGGAGGACAAGGTGCACCGCTGGTGCCGGTGGGCGACCAAATGCTGTTCGGCAACTACGACGGCTGCCTGAACCTGGGCGGCATCGCCAACATCAGCTACGAAGAGGCGACAGGAGAAAGCACCCAGCCCGGCAGCCCAAGAAAGGGCATTCACGCCTCCCATCCCGCAATAACAAAGGAAACAACGGCACGACGCACCGCTTTCGACATAGTGGTGTGCAACATGGCAATGAACGAGGTGGCGCACGGCCTGGGGAAAGAATACGACACCGACGGCGAGGCAGCACGCAGCGGCAAGGTATGCCACGAACTGCTTACAGCGCTGAACGCCCTGAAATACTACAAGCAAGGGGCGCCGAAAAGCCTGGGCAAAGAATGGTACCTGGAGCACATGGCCCCCCTACTGGACGGCAGCTCATTGCCCATAGCGGCAGAACTGAGCGCCGCCGACCTGCTGTGCACGCTGGTGGAGCACACAGCTCACCAGATTGCCAAGGTGGTGAAGACACATCATCTTCGCAGCCTGCTGGTAACGGGCGGTGGCACCTACAACAAATATTTGATAGAGCGTATGCAGATATGTATCAACGGAGCGGCACGCGAGCTTGCGCCCGCCGCGAAACTGCCGTGCTACGAAGAGGCAGCATCCTCGCGCCCTGTCCTGCCCAAAGGGATGTGCGACATCGTGTTGCCCCATCGCACGGTGATAGACTACAAGGAAGCCATCATCTTCGCCCTGCTGGGCTACCTGCGCCTCACCTGTCAGAGCAACACCTACAGCAGCGTCACTGGCGCTCTCTGCGACAGCATGGGAGGCGACATTGCCGGCAAATTCCAAGAGGAATAACAATATGGCTATCGGCGTAACAGGTATAGAGTCCTGTATGATAACGACAGGACACCTGCTTTTATGAAATAACCCCCAAATAAATAATACATGGACAACCCCAGCCATCATGAGATGCAAAGGGACACACCTGGCCCTTTTGGCATCAAAGACATCTCACTACACCCGGTACACAGCCACCCCTCGCCTAAGCGAAATGAGATGTTTTTCATCCTATTGATAAGGGATGGGGTGGTAGATGTGCAAATAGACGAGCAAAGAATACTTGCCCGGCGCAATAATGTCATATTTTTATTACCCGCGCAATACACGGCATTACGTGCGTCTTCTTCTTCGAAGATAAAAGCCATTTGGTTCTCGGAAGACTTTATGTACGACGAGCACAACTCGGAAAATTTGCTGTTTACCTATCATCTGTTTCTCCCAACACGGAATAGTTCCATCTACAGCCTCTCAGAACATAGTGCTAATGAATTTCTGCAAATAGTCAACGCCATGGAATTAGAGCAGGGGAAAAAGCAGGAAGTATTTCATCGCAAAGCACAGTATCTTCTGCTGCACATATTGCTCCTCTCACTTAGTCGGACACTTCAAGCCTCCCCCCACCACACGCATACAACAGCAGCCATCTTTGAAACTTTTTATTCTTTAGTGGAAAAGAACTATAAAATCCTGGATTCCGTGAAGCTCTACGCTCAAAAGATAGGAGTGTCGGTACGCAAGCTAAAGGAAACGACACAAAATGTTGCACACACATCACCCCTTAATGTTATACACAACCGCAGGCTCATAGAAGCAAAGAGGCAATTGGTATTCACCTCCATGAAAATAAAGGATATTGCTGTTTCGTTAGGGCATAACGACGTTGCCAATTTTTGCCGTTTTTTCCATCATGCCACTGGGATTTCCCCTATTCAGTACAGAAAGCAACATAGCGAGGTGAAAACCTTATAACTTTGCCAGTTCTTCTCTGAAGAAACGGCACACAATAAACTCGCCATCCGCGACAATGCCGATGGCGAGCTATTACCAGCACGCGTCTGGGGGAAAAATGTTCCGTCTATCACAACATCGTTAGGCAATGGAGCAATCAGAAAGCAACACCTACGTTCAGCATAAGTTGATAGCCGAAGATGTGGTCATTGTGATTCCTTACAGTACCCACAGGCAGGTCATATCCGTGTTTGAAGACAGGCATGCAAAACAGGCCTCCGCTAAGTCCCGCGTACGAGTTGTGGTATATTTTGTAAGCCAAACCCATATCAAAAGCAACGGAAGCGGTAAATCTATTCACGGATTCACTCCCCCCTATGGGATTAATCTTGTTTTTTAAAAGAGCCACTCCTACGCCTTCCCCAAACCAAACATCGATATTCTTTGCCAGCGGGAAATACT
>CAMURW010000062.1 GCA_947097635.1 uncultured Bacteroidales bacterium | reverse complement strand
CATTGCCCACGGATGCGACAGCACGGTACATTTGTATTTCATCGTGAAAGACACCGCTGTCACCAACTCCTATCGCGAGCTGTGCCAGGGTGCTCCCTTCACTTTCGGTTCTGGTGCCTATACGCAGAGCCATGTGGCTACCACGTCGCAGGTCTACACTTATGTGGACACCACCTCTGGTCAGTGTCCCGCACGCTACAACCTCATGCTGACGGTGAACATGCCTGCCACAACCAACTTTGACCGCGTGGTGTGCGACAGCACGAAGTGGAACGGTGTTCCATACACCACTACCGGTGCTTACAGCCAGACCTTCGCTACCACCAAGGGATGCGACAGCGTGGTGACGATGAACCTCATCGTAAATAACCATACTTTCGCCGAACGCAACGAGGTGACCTGCGACAGCCTGACCTGGAACGGCGTGACCTACTACACCGAAGGCGATTACACTCAGGCATTTGCCAACGCCGACGTAAACGGTTGCGACAGCACCGAGACACTCCACCTGACACAGGTGAAGCATGCCTCCTATCATGTCGACGACATCCTGTGGTGTGACACCCGTACCTATACTTGGATTGACGGCGAGACATACGCCATGAGTGAGGTCGGAAACAACATCTTCTACACGTTGCCGAATACGCAGAACGCTGCTGGATGCGACAGCACCGAGATTCTCCACCTAGTACTCAATCTTGCCACCGATACCCTCAACTGGAAGAATATCACCGCATGCGATGAATATACTATCGACACTGTGAGTTGCAGTGGTGTCATCAGTCCGAAGTACATCAACGAAAGTGGCGACTATCAGTTGCGTACCTACAACGCAACGGCCCACCGCGACGAGGTGGCTCGCCTCCATCTGACGGTGAAGCCATCCGGCTACCACACTAACGTGGTGACGGCATGTGTACCCTACACGTGGAGTGTGCAGATCGGAGTGGATACCTTGGGCAACCCTATCATGTACGAAGTGGGTACCTACAATCCCATGGGTAACGACACTACCATCAGTTTCGAAAAGCCTGCCGAACATAGTGCCAATGGTTGTAGTCATATCGAAATACTGCGCCTTACCGCTCTGCATCCAACACCCGGCATGGAGACTGGCATGGTGTGCAACAACGGTGTATACACCACCAGCAACGGTTATGCCTACTATGGCAGCAACTATGAGGCTGGAATACATACACTGAGCATCCCCACCACAACCCTCGATGCCAATGGTTGCCGTTTCGACAGCACACTCGTGCTGACGGTGAACCCCGTATACAACGAGCATGCCGACTTAGTGCTCTGCGAAAGTCAATTTGTGTACAGCAATGCTGAAGACAAGAGCATCGCCTATGCCCATAATACACTCAGTGCCAACGACAGCACCGAAATTGCATTCAACGGCAAATTGCTGAATGAGACACCAGTAAACATAATTGTCCCCGCTTACTGGCACACTCTGCCAGGCTGCGATAGTGTGGTGAACTTGAATGTCACCGTCTACCCGACAACCTACGACACCTTGCCCGTAAGCACCTGCTATGCCTATCGCTGGGATGCCAAGGGTAAGGCCTACGACGTGGCTGGTCACATCTTCGACAGTATCTTCATTGTCGGGGGCAATGGGTATGGTTGCGACCGCATGGCTTACCTCGATCTGACCCTCAACGACTCTATCGTCAACGATACGGTCTTTGTTGACGTCTGCTCCGAGTATCAGGCTCCTGACGGCAGAAAATACCGTGAGACCAAGACTTTCCGCAGGGTGGAGGTGTCGAAGAACGGATGCGACAGCATCACCTACACCACCTATCGCGTCCTCAACATCGACGAGATGATGATAGACCAACATGTGGTGAGCACCGATCCTTACGTCTGGAGCAATGGTCGCACCTACACCCAGAGTGTGGATGGTGTCTACAACGAGCTGCACAGCCAAACTGGTTGCGATAGCATCTTGGTGCTGCACTTCACTAAGGTGGATACTATCACGCTGTGTGAAACAGAGCTGCCCTACACCACTGCCTACGGATTTGTACTGGGAAGCGATGCGGTAAGTGGCACCTACACCAACAGCAATGTACGCGGCAACGATACCATCGTCACCTATGTTATTCATCGCGAGACCCATAACGCCGTTTCACAGACAGTCTGCGACCACTTTATGTGGCATGAGACCGACTACACCGAGGATGGAATCTACACCTATGCTTATAGCAACGAGGTTGGCTGCACGAGCGCCGATACCCTCCATTTGACCCTGTTGCACAACACCAATGCTGGCTACACCACCACGGCATGCGACAGCTATAACTGGAACGGCTCGACCTATACAGAGGGCGGTATCTACACCTACAGTTACACTGCGACAAACAACTGTCCGAGCGTGGATACGCTGACCCTGACCATCAATGTAAACAACGGCAGCAACACCGCTGTTGCAGCGTGCGACACCTACACTTGGGAACGCGACAGCAGCATCCACACCACTAGCGGTGTATATACCTTTAGTTATAATGATGTCAATGGCTGTGCCGGCGTAGATACGCTGACCCTTACGGTCAACAACACCGTAACCGGCCGCGACACCATTATCTCTAACGAAGGCAGTTACCGCTACGACGGCGTGCTATACACTGCCCCTTATGAGCATACCTTCGTGGACACTTTGGCCAGCGTGGTCACTGGTTGCGACAGCATCCGCTACCGCTACCTCAAGGTGAGGGCGGGTGAGTCCATCAGCGACTCTGTCCTGGCTTGCGGAACTTACGAGTGGCGCAACGGCCACACCTATGCCTGGATACCCATGAGCGAGCGCCAGAACCATGGCATGGCCCAGTATAAGGATGTCACTGCCAACAGTTACGTCTATGCTGCTCCTACCGACACCACCTATCTTGAGGACGGTAGTATCTCGCAGATTCACGTGTTGTGGCTGACACTTGTCGAGGCTTACTACGGCAATGCCACTATAGCACGCTTTCCGCTAAGTCAGCAGACACTGACCTTGGGCGATCCTGCCATCGGCACTGTCGTCATCGACTTCAGCGCAGAACTGGCAGCAAGGAAGGACACCACTGTCACACGAGTGGTCACGTTACCCGCCTACAGTTATTGCGACAGCATCATCACCTACACCATCAACCTGGTGTATGACTACGATACTATCAGCAATATCATTTGTGCTGCACAGACCCTCTATACTTGGAATGGTGTCAGCTATCCCACCACAGTGCCTGGCACCGCCTATCTCTTCACCCAGACCTTCAATGAGGGAACTGCCGACGAACAGGTGACCACCATGCACGTGTTGCAGAAAGTTGCCAACACCTCGGAGTTCAACCAGACCGCTTGCGACAGCATGATTTGGGAAGGTAACACCTACAGTGCCAATACCGATGCAATCCACGTCTATACCGACCATTTTGGCTGCGACAGCACCGTGACGATGCACCTCACCATCAACGCCAGCAGGCACGATGTATTTGCCGATGTGGCCTGCGACCACTATGCATGGGTCAACAACGGTAGCACTACTTCCTATACTGCCAGCGGCACCTACACCCACACTTATGCCGCTGTTAACGGCTGCGAGAGCGTAGATACACTGAAACTGACGGTGAACCATAGCGACAGCAGAGACACCACCGTGGTGGCCTGCGACAGCTATGAATGGGACGACATTGAATACACCGCCACGGGTACTTACACGACAGCCGAGCATCTAAGCGTCGAGGGTTGTCCCAGTGCAGACACGCTGCACCTTATCATTACCGCCAGCACGCATAATGACACTGCTGTCGTGGCATGCGACAGTTTTGAGTGGAACGGCAGCACCTACACTACCACTGGCACATACACTTATGACTATTACAATGCCAACGGCTGTGCCAGCACTGACACCCTCCATCTCACCCTCCACAACAACAGTGGTCAGAGCGAGACTGTCGTGGCATGCGACAGCACCAAATGGCATGGCACATGGTACAAGATGAATGGTTCCTACACTTACAATTACTCCGATGCCAACGGCTGTGCCAGTGTAGATACCTTGATGTTGACTATCAACGCAAACACTGGCAACAACCTGACAGTGACGGCTTGCGATGCATATACGTGGGCAGAGAATGGCACTACTTACAACGCTACCAGCCTCTATACCAACCTCAATACCGACTCCAATGGTTGCAGGCATATCGACACACTGAATCTGACCGTCAACTATAGAAGCATCTTCGACAGCACACTTTGGGTTAGTGAAGGCTCCTATCGCTACGGCAGCGAGATGATCGTCGCTCCCGCTGTGCGTGTCTTCAACGAAGTGCTTGGCGTGGCCAACGCAGCAAACTGCGACAGCATTGTTCGTCTTACGCTCCACGTAGGTAACTATTACTACGATGTGAATGACGTGATTTCTTGCAATGAGTACACATGGCGCGATGGCAATACCTACACCTGGATGTCGCCCGAGGCACGTGCTGCCGCTGGCAATGCCCTCTACTGGAACCAGAACGCCGATAGTGCTGTCGTCTATGCTCCCACATTCACGGTGAACCAGGAGGATGACTTCGACAGCATTATCATGCTGAACCTGACGTTGACACAGAACTTCCAAGGCACTGATGTGCTCAACTTCCCCCTCAGCCTGCAGAAGCTCCATTACGGCGACAGTGTTTTTGATTATAGCCCCTACAACACAGCCCGCCAGACTGCTTCTGTGACCGAAGTTGTCCACTTCCCCTCCAGCTACTATTGCGACAGCACGATTAGCTTAATCGTCAACCTCGTCAATAACTACAATGAGGTGGCAAGCGATGACATCTGCGTCACTCAGTCCAGCTACACATGGCGTGGACACACCATCGGCACAGTGCCCGTCGACAACAACTACGACATCGCTCACACCTATTATGTTTATGATACCGTGACAAATGTCGACAGTCTGCAGACACGTGTTGAATACATGACTGTCCACCAGCATCCGCTGCGGTACTCCACCGAGCGCCGCACCGTTTGCGACAGCTACACCTGGAACGGCACCACCTTCACCGAGAGCACCTCGAATGCTACTCGCGTAATGACAGACCGATATGGTTGCGACAGCACTGTGACACTGAAACTTACTATCAGGCACAACAGCAGTACTTACAACGATGTTGTTGCTTGCAACAAGTATACCTGGACGGCTACCGACGGTCAGATGGTTAACACCTTCGCTGCCACGGGCATATATACCTATGACTATACTAGTGCAGAAGGATGTCCCAGCACCGATACGCTCGACCTCGTAGTGAATTACAAAACCAACGACGTATATACCGACACGGCTTGCGACAGCTACGACTGGAACGGCATAACCTATAATGTCAGTGGCACGTACACCTACGACTATGTGAACGCTAACGGTTGTGCCAGCCAAGATACACTGTTCCTCACCGTTCGCCACAGTGCCAACACCAGTTACGTAAAGACGGCCTGCGACGGCTTCACCTGGCACGACTCCACCTACACTGTGTCGGGCGAATACTACTTCAACTTCAACAATGATGAAGGTTGCCCAAGCACCGATACGTTGCGTCTCACCGTCAACATGAACAGCAGTCATCCCGAAACAATAGCGGCCTGCGACAACTACGGCTGGCATGGCACTACCTATGCCAATTCGGGAAACTACACGTTCAACTATGCAGATGCTAACGGTTGCGCTAGCACCGACACTTTGCACCTGACGATGCACTACAACACCAACGCCAGTGAAACCGCTGTGGCATGCCAGACCTATGATTGGCTCAATAACGGCACCACTACGACCTATACCGCCAGTGGCATCTACACCAACGACTATGTCTCTGCCGACGGTTGCGCCAGTACCGACACACTCTACCTGACGATTGGCATCGGACGCAGTTTCAAACGCGACACGGTGGAAAACTGCGGTCCTTACACTTGGATTGTGAATGGTGAAACGATCGATGTCATCGACCATAGTATGAACACCGCCACCACCGTTGTGAACCCAGCCACTGGTTGCGACTCCGTCATCCTGCTCTACCTGACCGTCTATGAGGCCCCCGTTGTTGAGACCGATGTGACTGTCTGCGAGACCGAAATGCCTTATATCTGGCGCAACCAGACTCTTACCGAGGCTGGCAACGACACGGTCACGGCTCCGTTCTCTGCAACTTGCGACAGTACATTCATCCTCAACCTCACTATCAAGCCCACGCTGATCAAGGCCATCACCGATCAGATATGCTACGGCTCAGATTACATCGCTAACGGCTTCAATATCCCCTCTACCAACCTCACCGTAGGCGAACACACATTTGTTGACACAGTGGCATCGATGGTCACCGGCTGCGACAGCATCGTAATCCTTACCCTCACCGTGGGCGACATACTGGGTGCTACTACGCACGTTACGGCTTGCGACAGCTACGACTGGACAGTGGATGGCACAACTACCATCTACGCTCTGAGTGGCATCTACACCTCGCAGGCTTATTCCAACGCCAATGGCTGCACCAATGTCGATACTCTCGTCCTTGCCATCAATCGCAATGCTGGCTTCGATACCACGCTGGTAGTCTGCGGAGAGTATGTCTGGAACGGCACTACCTACACCGGTAGCGGAGACTACTACTACAGCTACATCGATGGTAACGGCTGCGCCAGCATAGACACCTTGCACCTGACTGTAAGCAACGGCACACTTGCCGCCGAGACGGCCACAGCGTGCGACGGCTATATATGGCATGGCCATACCTACACTACCTCAGGTACTTATCTCTACAACTATGACAACGCTGAAGGATGCACCAGTTTCGACACGCTCTATTTGACCATCAACCACAACGGCAGTGCGGCCTACACCGTCGCCGCTTGTGAGGAGTATGATTGGAACGGCATCGTGTACACTGCTTCTGGCATCTATACTTACGACTATGCCACAGTCGACGGCTGTGCCAGTACCGACACTCTCGTACTGACTGTCAACAACAACAGCAATGCGGGTTATGTCCAGACGGCTTGCGAAAGCTTCACGTGGCACGACACTGTCTACACCGCCACCGGAGACTATACGTACAGTTACACGGCCAATAACGGCTGTGCCAGCATCGATACCCTCCACCTCACGGTGAACTATAACAGCAGTAGTGCTACCACTACTATGGCTTGCGACACCTATGTGTGGAACGGGCAGGCATACGCCACCACAGGAACCTTCACCCACAATTACAATACGAATGAAGGATGCCCCAGTGTCGATACGCTCTACCTCACTATCAACAATAGCACGCACAACGTGATTACGGACCGCGCTTGCGACAGCTACACATGGCATAATGTCGACTATACGACCTCTGGCACTTACACCTATGGTTATACCAACGCCAGCGGCTGTGCCAGCACCGACACTCTCGTTCTGACGGTGAACAGCAACACCAACAGCAGCGTGACTGTCTCTGCCTGCGACAGTTACATCTGGCACGGTATCGTCCACATGGCCAGCGGCGACTACACCTATAGTTACTACACCGCAAACGGATGTGCCAGCGTGGACACGCTGCACCTCACCGTGAACCAGCACTATGATACCAACATCTATGCTTCTATCATAGCAGGTCAGGCATACACGCTGTTTGGCTTCAACGAGACCACTGCCGGCGATTACGAGCATCAAGGTACTACAGTCAACGGCTGCGATAGCACCGTCACTCTGCACCTTACCATGTTCGGTAACTATAATATCGTAATTTACGACACCATCTGTGCCGGCGAGACCTACACGCAGTATGGGTTCGATGCTAATGCAACGGACACTTATGTGCAACATCTGCAAAGTGTCAACGGTGCCGACAGTGTAGTCACCCTGCACTTGATGGTGCGCC
>CAMURW010000061.1 GCA_947097635.1 uncultured Bacteroidales bacterium | reverse complement strand
TATGTCCGAGGGATGTAGAACGACAGACACCTTCTCGCGTGAGTTGGTGGTTCTGGGCAGCCCACGGCATCCTTTGGATACGCTCACTACTTGCCACGGCTTGCACCTGCAGATAGGCACACGGGCGGCAATGGGCTGTACTTATAGATGGATCGCTGGAAATGTGAGCGACAGCACCATCTCGAATCCCTATGTCACTGTGCCAGGCCACTACACCCTCGTCATCTCCAACGGCGTATGTAATGACACGGTAGACCAAGTGGTGCTAGAGGGCGATGTAGCGGTGCATATTGTTGGAGACACCAGTGCGTGCCTGTCTCCTATGGTGTTTCAGGCTTCAACATCAGCACAGGTTGTCAGCTATCTGTGGAGCGATGCCAGGACCAACGGCGACACATTGGGTCTGTCTGCCCAATATAGCTTCCCCATTCAGCATAGTCAGTGGCTCTACCTGCAAGTAACGGATCGTCTGGGTTGTCGTGGCACAGACAGTGTGTATATCCATTTCTACTCCATCTGTGACAGTTTGGTTCACGTTGACCCGCTGTGTCCCGACAGTTGTTCGGGCACTGCCACCTGCTTCCTCACCAGTTACGTGCAGCGTCCTGTCCGGTATGACTGGGGTGGTGGTTTCACAGCCGATTCTACTGTGTGCAACTTGTGCGCGGACACCAATCGTCTCACATTGCGCGATGCCAATGGCTGTGGTCTCACAAAGACCTTTGTACTCGTCAACCCTGCACATCCCAAAGTGATCGACAGCATTGTGCACGTTTTGTGCCTGGAGGAGAACACGGGTGAGATTCATCTTTCCATTTCGGGTTCCAGTACGTATACAGTGGAATGGCAGGACGACGGCAGCACATCGCTCGTGCGCACGGGGCTGGTGCCAGGAGTCTATAACGTTGTTGTGGTGGATAGCAATGGTTGCCGAGAAGTCTATTCCTATCGCGTGCTGGAAAACGCCGATATGAAAGTGTCCGCAACGCTCCTTGGCAACACTTGTCCCGATTATTGTAGCGGCAGTGCGGCTGCTGTGGCCGATGGCGGTCAGGCTCCTTATTCCTATCTATGGAGCAACGGCAGCGAAGGAGCTGTGGCGGACAACCTGTGCTCAGGAGATGCCGTCGTCGTAGCAACAGACAGCACGGGTTGCAGTGTGCGCGACACCGTTCATGTCAGTGTGCAGCATTCTTTCGACAGCGTGACGGCTTGGGCCAACGACTCGGTGGTATTTGCCACCGAAGTCACCACTCTCCACGCCACCTCCATTCCTAATGGCAGCTACCTCTGGCAACCCACCGCTGGCATCGTCACACCTCAGGACAGCGTCACCGTTGCAATAGTCATGGACACCACCATGTATTACGTCACTTTCACCGACAGCGTGGGTTGCACATATACTGACAGCGTGCTCGTGTGCGGTGTGAATGTGGACTGCAGCGAGGCCAATATTTTCATCCCAAACGTCTTTACCCCCAATGGTGATGGCGTGAATGACCAATTGTGTTTCAGAGGCGCGTGGGTTACCGATTTTTATTTCGCCATCTTCAGCCGCTGGGGTGAATTGCTCTACGAAACCCATGATATCAACGACTGTTGGGACGGTCGATTCAAGGGTAATTGGTGTCAGCCAGGAGTGTATCCCTACACCTGCCGTGTGAAATGCGAAGCCAACCAAGAAAACGAATTCAAAGGCGACGTTACGATAATAAAATAATACAGCCGCTTCCATGAACCCATACACTACATCCTCCGATGGACATTCGCGAACCACTTTTACACAGCCTGCCCGCGACCGTCGTCCCAAGCTAGCAGACTTTCACCACAATCCCACCGAGCAGAAGGACCAGTTTATTGTGGCATATATCTCTAATTTGGACCAGCCGCATGCCGTCATCAGTTATGCCTTTTACCTGTCAAGGATGCTCAAGAAGGGTCTTGTACTGATGCATATCAGCGACCCTCGCTACACACGTTTGTCTCCTGCGGAGGCAGAACGGCGTCTTCAGCAGCAGTGCGACACCCTTCCCGCCGACTCCGATGTCAGCTATGCCGCCCTCAAGGGAAGAACACGGGAGGTGATAGAGAAGTTGCCTCTGTTGATAGGTGCCGTAGCGTTGGTATGCCACGTTGATGCTACATCGCGTCGTCGCCATCCTCAACATCCTCGCGAACTGCTGCGCAACTTCCAGGACTGCAAGGTAGCATATCTCGTCGTCCAGGAACCCATGCGCGACCCTCAGCAACTGAAGAATGTGGCCCTGGCTGTAGAGTTTAAGAAAGAGACCAAGGAAAAATTCATATGGGCTTCCTATTTCGCACGCTTCAACCATAGCGTGGTGCACGCGTTGTATTACGACTACAAAGATGAGTTGCTGCGCCGCAAATGGTTCGATAATATGAAATTCCTTCACAAGCTCTTCTCCGCACTGGATATAGAGTTCACTCCCCATGTGATACCCGATGCGTCCACTTTCGAGGATATCAATGCACTACGTTACTGTGCAGAACATCATTATGACCTATTGGTGAGCGTTACCACTGACGAACGCGACCTTTTAGAGTTCTTCATCGGCACCCAGGAGCAGCACACCATTGTCAACCGTCAGCACATCCCCGTTCTTTTCCTCAATCCTCGTGACGACCTCTATGTAATCTGCGACTGAGACGCTATAGTGTTTTTGTGTTGTGCCGTGTGGTAATACATTGCGGGCGCGGAAGAGCTAGCTTCTGCGCCCGCAATATATAATGTAATATTAGTTGCTTTGCGTGCCAGTTGTTATTTCGCACTGGTGGCTTCGTAGAATGCCACGTAGGTGCGGCGGTGCGAAACCTTTACCGGGTGTATGGCTTCAGTGCTGCCGTCGCTCCATTTCACGAAGCGATAGCCGTCCACGGGATTGGCATGAAGGGTGATATGGTCGCCAAGGTTGTAGACACCGGTACCGCTCACGCCCAGTATGCATTCCTCTTTGTTTGGAATTACAGTAATCTGAATGTTGTGCGCCTCTTCTTCGGCAAGAAACACTGGCATGAAATAGTAGATACTGCCTTCGGCAACGAAGGTGTATGGATTTTGGGTGTTGTCCTCATTGTATAGGTTGTTGAGACTGTCGATGTCGTTGATGTCGAAGTTGCTGGGGTCAATGTTGCTGAAATTGTTTAGGTTGGTAACCTGTTGCATTAGCCCTTCGCTGTTGCTGGAATACCAATGTGCGAATAGGAATCCGCTGTCTGGCACTGCTGTAATTGTGACAGTGTCGCCTTGGTGGTAGGATCCGTTGCCTTCTACGTGACCGCGGTCATTGTTGGGGGAGTCGAGATATACGATCACCTGTGTTCCCGAGAGAAACGTTGAGGGGTCGCAAGACGCGAACACCGACATTGCAAGTACCACAGATGCCATGATAGTAAGTGTTCGCCTGATTTTGGGTGATTGTTGTTTTTTCATAATAAAAATATTTGAGGGTTAATGAATTCAATTGCCTGTGTAATAATATATTGGCGCGCTCCTCTTAGAATCCGAACGTACGCTTTTAATGCTGCAAAGATATGTTTTTTTTAATAGTCACGCACAAATTAAAAAAAATAATGTATTTTTGCAACTGATCTACATTATTAAGAATGTGTTTAAATCACCTGTAGCTCACTGATTTTTAATAAATAACAAATAAATTTATGTGGAGAAAATTGTTTATATTAATAATAACTTCGCTCGCTACCGTTGGCTTTACGTCGTGCGTAAAGGAGTTAAAGCCGTTGATGAACGACCCCTATTGGATTCATGGCGATTTCAATCCCACCCTTGGAGTGCCCATTGCCTATGGCGATATGGATCTGAACGAGCTGCTGGGACTTTTCAAGATCCAGCCCCACTACATCACTATCGACTCGATGGATAATGGTATTATCCGAATCACCTACGACACCGTCTTCCACAACGTGATGCATGTGGACGATGGCGGTAACGTTACGTGGGGCAAGAGTACGACGCGGTGCGGCAATGGAATCTGCAAGGGTCAGACGGACACTGCTGTATACGATTTTCGCAACAAAATGAAAATCAGTCTCTTCGATAATATCCACGAAGGTCTTGGAGAGAATGACACCTTGCTGAATCACATACGTCTGAACAACGTGTTTCTGGGACTGGTGTGCCACATCACCGCAGACCTCACGCCCCAAATGCAGGAAGCCATAAATCGCAACGGGTTGAAGATAACCCTCAAAGACTTGGAAGTGAAGGGCTACGACAAGAATGGCGTGGATATGCCAATCAGGAAATTTAAGGACACCATCTCGCTAAACGCGCTGATACCAGACAACTTTGGCGATGCCGACACTGCCATCAACGTAGTGGTGTTCGACATCAGCGACAAAGAACACAGTGATGTTGCCGATATGATCCTCAATCGTCAGCCAGTCGAACTGGAATACAGCGCCACGCTGAAGTTTTCGTGGCCACAGAACAACCTGTACCCCCTCATCCGGTTTATCAGCGACAGCCTGCAGGGTGCCAACTTCAACCTCGACTCGCGCCTGAGGGTGGAATTTCCTTTTAGCGGTGCTGCCGATGAGTTGACATTCCCTGCCGGTCTCCATTTCGACACCATAGGCAATATCGACGCTTACGGCCTTCAGGTGGACAGCGCAGCGTTGGTGTTGGTGCTGCAAAACGGCTTGCCACTCGAACTGAAGGTTGGTGGCTACTTGGTAGACGCGAACGACCCCACTCGCACTATGCCTCTCTTTACCGATGCCGCCAGCAGCAAAATATCAGGCTGCCCTGTGAAGTCAATAACCCGAAACAATGTACAGTATTGGGTGGCAGATTCCACGAAGGCACCTGAAATTCGCCACTTTATCACCCTGAACAGGGAACGCGTGAATTTCTTGCAGCACGCCGACTCGCTGGCACTGATTACCTCTTTCAGCACCAGCCGGGAGGGCTTCCCTGCCGGTAGCACGCTTAGTGATCAAACAGTATCGCTGCGCAACTGCGACAAACTGAAAGTGAGGATGTATCTGCTGGCAAAGCCGCAGTTCCAGTTCGACACTATTATCAATCTCAAGTAATCCTCCCTAAGCAGAACAGCACTATGAACACAGTGAAAAGACTAGCCCTCGTGGCACTGTTGCTAATAGGAGGCAACACGATGCGGGCGCAGAACAGCAACCTGTTGTATGGCTCTACGCGCATTCCCCAGATGAACAACGTGAACCCCGCTTTCTTCCCTACGGACAACAAAGTTTATGTCAGCACCTTTGGTGTGAATTTCAGTTTAGGGCTGCCCATCGCGCTTTCCGACGTGGTGCAAACCAACAAACAGCTCACAGATCCACAGACGGGGCGGCAACGCAATTATAACTATATAGACCTCAACAACCTGATGACTAAGCTTACGGAGAACAATCAGATAAACCTCGGTCTGGATCAGTATCTCATGGGCTTCGGCTTTCGGCTGCTCAACAACTTCTTTACCTTCTCTACCCAGCTCAGGATGACCGCCAATCTGGGCCTTCCCCTGGACGTGCTGGAGTTAATAAACAAAGGCAATGCCAATATCGAGACTGGTGAGGTGAGGGATGTTGATATCGTCAATGGCAACTTGCTCACCTCCCAGGCATACATAGAGCTGGCACTGGGCTACGGTATCAAGTTGCACAACCTCACTGTCGGTGTACGAGCAAAACCGTTGATGGGCCTCTACAACTTAACCACAGCCAATACACACGTTACTATGCACACGGACAATGACCTCCAGCGCATCACTGCCGATGCCTACTACCAGGCATGTCTGTCGCTGCCCATCGACGTGGAATACTACGAAGGCCTCACGTTGAACAACATTGGCGACGAACTGTCCAAGGCGTTACAGAACGGGCAGATAGCCAGACCCGCCGTGGGGCTGGGTGTGGATTTGGGTGCCAAATACAACTGGAAGATGTTCGAATTTAGTGCCAGCATCCTCGACTTAGGATGTCTGAAATGGAAAACAGTCTACAGCCTGCATCCCAGCAGCGGCAAAAATGCCGAATTCGTCTTCGAAGGCATAGATGTAACCAGCGCCGTGCAGAACCAGGCCATCAATTTCGACACTCTGGCCACTGCGTTTAAAGAGCAACTCACCACCCTCTCCGATGCTGCATTGGAGAAGGGCGATGCTTACTCCACCGGCCTTCACACCAAGTTCAACCTCGCAGCTTTTGCCAACTTTCCCACCTGGCCCAAGACACGTGCCGGCATAGTGATAAACGGCACCATGACACCTCGCATGCTAGGTGGTGGCAAAACGCGCATGATGCGCAAGAACATCACTATGGTGGCCAGCGTAAACCTCTTCAACTGGCTGGAAGTGTCGCTCAGCAACACTATTGTCTCCAATGGTTACAAAAGCCGCGTGCTCAATCCTGGTGTGGGAATCAATAGCATGCTGGGACGTAGCGTGCAGGGCTTCCTCCTGCTGGACTTTGGATCGCTGAACCCCATGCAATTCAGGAATCTCAACTTCTTCATGGGCACCAACCTGCTCTTTGGCAACAAAACGGCAAAACCCTCCTTGCTGGGACAGAATATCACGCATCACGAGTTGTAATATGCCGCTGGCAAGAAACAATTTCCTGTTGTTTGCGACATTAACCGCACTCATGTCGTTCTCTGGCTGCAAGAAGAACTATGAGGAAATTTCAAATGTATCGTGCGGTCCATGGACGTATGCACTACCACGTCGCCCAGCTACCTGTTGGAGATAATAGCACACCCAAGGCACCGATGACACAGTGACCTTAGGTGGCCGTCTCTATGGCTACTGCGGCAGGGGATACCAATCGCCCGACTTGCTGAAGGACGACAACCGTGCGCGGTGTAGGCTATCTCACCGAGGACTGCGCCTTGCTGACTCGTCTGGGCACACCTTTCCACGACCTTCGTGAGATGTGTGTCCTCAGCGGCCATGAAGACCCCCGTTATGGTAAAAATGTACTCTTTGGGCAATAATATTGTCGTCTCTTTGTTATTTTTGTATAAAAGAAACCCAAGAATCATCGCATCATGTCCAATATCGTAGCAATAGTAGGACGCCCCAATGTGGGCAAAAGCACGCTGTTCAACCGCCTGATAGAGGAACGTAAAGCCATCGTGGACGACACTAGTGGCGTCACGCGCGACCGCCAGTATGGCCATAGCGACTGGAACGGCAAGCATTTCAGCGTCATCGACACTGGCGGATACGTAACTGGCAGCGACGATGCCTTTGAGGTGGAGATACGCAAGCAGGTGCAACTGGCCATAGACGAGGCCGATGTCATCCTCTTCCTCGTGGATGCCAAAGAGGGTCTCACGCCTATGGATGAAGATGTCGCCGACCTGCTGCGTCGCAGCAACAAAAAGGTAGTGTTGGCCGTCAACAAGGTGGACAACGCCAAAAATATGTTGGCGCTCAGCGAGTTCTATGGCATGGGACTGGGCGACCCGTTCCCCATTGCCAGCATGACAGGCAGCGGCACCGGCGACCTGCTGGACGTTGTGGTGGCAGACTTCGGCGACAAAGAGGTGGACGACGGCGATGGCCTGCCACGTATCACCGTGGTGGGACGTCCCAATGTGGGCAAGAGCAGTTTCATCAACACCATCACCGGCACGGAGCGCAACATAGTCACCCCCATTGCCGGTACCACGCGCGACAGCATCTATATGCGTTACAATATGTTTGGCTTCGACTTCAACTTCGTGGACACCGCCGGTCTCCGCAAAAAGCAGAAAGTGAGCGAGGATCTGGAATTCTACAGCGTACTGCGCAGCATCCGCGCCATCGAAAACAGCGATGTCTGCATACTCATGCTGGATGCCAGCCAAGGCATAGAACAACAGGATCTCAACATCTTCGGTCTCATTCAGCGCAACCACA
>CAMURW010000060.1 GCA_947097635.1 uncultured Bacteroidales bacterium | reverse complement strand
TATTTGGGACTTTTGCAGATAGTCGTAAAAAAATCTACACTTTTTTTGGTTATTAAGAAAAAAGTACTATCTTTGCACTGTCGTGGTGAGAGGGCGATAGATAACAAAATGACTGGTTATCACCACCTAAATACACTTTTTAACAATTATTTTCGATGCCACGAATGTTAGTACAGGCAGCCATAGAACAATATCTGAAGTATATCGCCGGCACGCGACGCCTGTCGTCGAGCACGCAGGAGGTGTATGGCAACTGCCTGTGCAACCTGCAGCGGTTTCTAGAGGGTCAGCATATCACCGACCTGGAAGAGGTGACAGTGAGCGTGGTGCGTCAATGGCAGTTATATATTGTTAAGGATCTTCATTACCAAGCTACTACGGTAAAGAAAAACCTCAGCGTCCTGTGTGGCTGGTTTCGCTATTTGCGACGCGAGAAGATTGTAAATGAGGACATTATGGGACACATCACAGCCCCTAGGACTCCCCGTCACCTGCCGGTCTTCTTCCGCGAGAACGAAACTGCTAAAATCTACGACCGCAACCTGTTCCCCGTGGGCTTCACCGGTGAACGCGATCAGTTGCTGCTGCGCCTACTCTACGAGACAGGCATGAGAAGGGCAGAGCTGGCGGAACTGTGCGAAAACAGCGTAGACTTCTCGTCCTCAACTATTAAGGTGCGGGGAAAGAGGGACAAGGAAAGAATAATCCCCATAGAGACCGAGCTGTCGCGCAATATTAGGGAATATTTAACGTTAAAAAGAGAGAGAGAGGGCAAGGAGGTGGCGGTAGGCAAACGCCGCATCACAGTGCACTGCAGCGACAGCCTCCTGGTGCGCGACAATGGTAAAACCGCCGACGTAGGGTTCATCTACCACACCGTGCGTCACTATATGGACAGGTTCTCGCATGCCAAGCGTCGCAGTCCTCACGTCTTCAGACACTCTTTTGCCACTCAGATGCTCAACGAAGGGGCGGACCTTGAGGCCATTAAAGAGCTGCTGGGTCACGCAGACCTCTCTACTACCGAAATCTACACTCACGTCACGCGTGAGCATTTGAAAGATACATATAATCACGCCCATCCTAGGGCACTAAAAAAAGGAGGTAACACATGAATATCTCAATCAATGCAGTAAAGTTTAAAGCAGATCCAAAACTGGAGCAGTTTGTGAACGAGAAAGTTAACAAGATTGCACGCTTGGTGGACAAAGCCATCAGTTGCGAAGTAACGTTGAAGGTGGAAAAACCTGAGACCAACAATAACAAGGTGGCCGAGATAGCACTGAAGCTGCCTGGCGAAAAGCTCTTTAACTCCAAACAGGCCGACAGCTTCGAAGAAGCCGTGGCAGGTTGCGTGGACACCCTTAAGGTGCAAATAGACAAATATAAAGAGCGTTACAAATAAGTGTTTCTGTGTGAAAAAGAGGCGTCCTCGCCAAGAGCGAGGACGCCTCCTTTTTAAAATTAGTCGCCCCATAAAAAGCGCGTAAATAGTGCCAGCCATAGGACACTGCAAGTCAGACCACCGCTTGGGCAAAAACTGCATCAAGGGTCTCTTCGGAGACTCCGTCAACGTCATGCTTGCATCTGCCGCTTTCAACTGCAAGAGGGTGACGAACCTTTTTTTGCCTAATCCGAACCTTGGCTAACAGGGTGTTCATCTGGCTTGGTATAGAGTCTCTTTCTCCCCGAACCATTCACGCACCCAACCTCCAGTGGCCGATGCAATGCGCGAGGCTTTTTTAAGGGACGACTAACCGTTTAAGAAATCACCACTTAATATCCACTTCTGGGCTGGTGAGATGTTGTATATGTGACAGTTTCCTGGTTAAGCCCCTACGATGAACGGCCTGACAGGAATGGGGATGTAAGTGCACGCGTAATCAGCAAAAATTTCTGCAACTCAAAAAAATATTGTAACTTTGCCTCGATTATGCTTTATGGTATGTGTCACATAATACATTGTTTCTCAGGAAGAAATATAGTTTTACCACTAAGTTGCAATATGTAATAATGGAATCTTTGCTGATTTACAATACCCTTTCGCGCAAGAAAGAACTTTTCATCCCCCTGGCAGCCCCGCACGTGGGCATGTATGTATGTGGTCCCACAGTGTATGGCGACGGACACCTGGGACACGCACGTCCCGCCATCACTTTCGACGTGGTATTCCGCTATCTGCAACACTTAGGCTACAAGGTGCGCTATGTGCGTAATATCACCGATGTGGGACATCTGGAACACGATGCCGACGAAGGCGAGGACAAGATAGCCAAGAAGGCGCGTCTGGAACAGTTGGAGCCCATGGAAGTGGCACAATACTACACCAACCGCTACCACGATGCCATGGACAAACTGAACGTGCTGCGTCCCAGCATAGAACCCCACGCCAGCGGCCACATCATAGAGCAGATAGAGCTGGTGAAGCAGATACTGGACCAGGGACTGGCATACGTGAGCAACGGCAGCGTGTATTTCGACGTGCGAAAGTATCAGGAGCAGACGGGTAAATACGGTTGTCTCAGTGGTCGCAATATCGACGAGATGCTCTCCACCACGCGCGAGTTGACGGGACAGGAAGAGAAACGCGAGACTGCCGACTTTGCATTGTGGAAGAAAGCACAGCCGGAGCACATCATGCGCTGGCCCAGCCCCTGGAGCGACGGTTTCCCTGGCTGGCACACCGAATGCACGGCAATGGGAAGCAAATACTTGGGCTCTCCCTTCGACATACATGGAGGCGGCATGGATCTCATGTTTCCCCACCACGAGAGCGAGATAGCACAGGGCATGGCAGCCTACGGACACGGCCCCTGCAAATACTGGATGCACAACAACATGATTACCATCAACGGACAGAAGATGGGCAAGAGCCTGGGCAACTTCATCACGCTGGACGAGTTCTTCGCCGGCAACCACAAGATGCTTTCGCAGGCCTATAGCCCGATGACCATCCGCTTCTTCATCTTGCAGGCACACTACCGCAGCACTGTGGACTTCAGCAACGAGGCACTGCAGGCTGCCGAGAAAGGTTACCAGCGTCTCATGCAGACCTACAGAACACTGCAGCATCTCACCCCCTCCAAGAGCAGCAGCATAGACATCGGCGGCTTCCGTAGTCAGTGTTACGATGCCATGAACGACGACTTCAACACCCCCATCGTCATCAGCCACTTCTTCGACATGGCACGCAACATCAACCAGGTGAACGATCACAAAGCCACCCTCATCCAGCAAGACATCGACGAGCTGAAAGGGGTGTTCCACACCTTCATCTTCGATATACTGGGTTTGCGCGACGAAACCAGCAGCGACAACACGGCAGTGCTGGACGGCCTCGTGAAGATGATACTGGACGCGCGCGCTACTGCCAAAGCCAACAAAGACTGGGGCACCAGCGACAAAATCCGCGACAGTCTGGGAGAGCTGGGCATTGCCGTGAAGGACGGCAAAGACGGCGTCACATGGGAGATGAAATAACGCGTTATGATTTTTTTTCAATTATTTTTTCAATATATGAAAGAAAGTGCGTACATTTGCACTTTAGTTGTTACACAAATAAATGTCATTTTTTAATGAAAAAAGTATTAACAATCATTGCATTAATGTGTGCATATGCATTTGCAGGAGCACAGAATATTAGCTTTATCTTTAATGATAATGCTGTAGAAAATGGCGACACGGTAACCGTGCAACTCACCAGCCAGCAGGTGTCGCTGGGAGCCTACAACATCCCCT
Source organism: uncultured Bacteroidales bacterium (assembly GCA_947097635.1). Taxonomy (GTDB): domain Bacteria; phylum Bacteroidota; class Bacteroidia; order Bacteroidales; family P3; genus Colimorpha. Next base: position 4,211 of record CAMURW010000060.1, on the reverse strand, counting down.
TCAAGGTGCACAACAACACCGATGTGGACTTCTCGTCGGTAGGCAGTGGCGACAAACATAAAATAAGATGCGATGTCGTGAGCAGCAACCCCACTGTTTCCATCGAGGCCGTTTGCGCAGATGTGTGCGTGCAGGGCAACGTATCCGGTGCCTATAATCTGGCCGCCAATGGCACCACAGGGTTCAACTACACCGTGGACATCGAATATCCTGTTACCGCCACAGTCATCGGCGACATACTGAAACTGTCGTCGGGCACCAATGCCACCGACTACAACAACGACGGGTATATTTACCTGAAGGTTGCGTATGGCAGTTCCGAGGGCATAGTCGAAGCCCAAACTGATGCTTTGCTGAATGCCTACCCCAATCCCGCCACTGGCGAAGTGCGCATCCGCTACAACCTTGCCAACAATGGTTGCCTGGTAGTCTACAATGCACAGGGCAACGAAGTGCGCAGCCAGCACCTCAACGCTGGCGAAGGCAGCACGCGGCTCGATGTCTCCAACTTGGAGAAGGGCGTGTATGTGTATGGCATACGGGGCGCCGCCATGAAGAAACTGGTTGTGAAATAACACGTGTAAATAATATAGTATAATAATAAAAGCCGAAGCGTCCAATGGCATATAACAGGGCAAGAAAACAATGAAAAAAGTATTATTAGCTTTGGCATCCGTGCTGCTGTTCAGCAGCGCTTTTGCTCAGTTCAGTGCTGCTCCCAAGGCTCTCAAGGAGGCCCAGGCGGCAGCTCCCAAGGCTCTCAGCGACGTAACTTGGTCGCGGATGGGCACACCATTCTCCTGCAACGACATCTATGGCACTCCAGTGAGCCTGCAGTCCTATCTTACAGCCGGCCAATATGTGTTGCTGGACTGCTCCGCAACATGGTGCGGTCCTTGCTGGGCAATGCACACCAGCGGCGTTCTCGAAGCAATCGACGCGATGCCCAACGTGCAGGTAATTTGGGCCGACACCGACCCCAACACTACCCTTGCCGACGTTCAGGGTACTGGTTCCAACACACAGGGCAACTGGACTGTCATCTCCGGCACCAACACTCCCCTGCCTTATCCCGTGCTGAACGACGCATCTCCCGAGCAGACCTGCACCCCCACAGGCTTCGTGCCCAGCATCTATCTCATCACCCCCGAGGGCTACTATTGCGAACTGTACGTCACGGCAGGAGTGCTGGGTCCTACCATGACGGGCGCGCAGGCTGTGGCAGTCATCAACCAGGTGATAGCCATGGCTCCTCGGCCCAACACCGTCCCCACCATTGCCATCCGTGGCATGAACAGAGTTCTGGCCGGATCCAACGCCACCTACACCGCGCAGATAATTAGCGTGGATTCCATTACCGGCATCAGCTGGACCTTCACCAACGGCACCCCCGCCACCGCCAGCACAGACACCGCCATCACCACGTGGGCAAACACGGGCAACGAGCATGTGTATCTGGCCGTGACCAACACCACCGGCACTTCCTACGACACCCTCGACGTCAATGTCTTCGACTGGACGTGGGGCGACGTGATGAGTTATTGCGATCATGCAGCAGAAGCTACCTCCTCTGCTGGCGCTAACGGAAACATCACTTGGGCCGTGAAATTCCCCGCCTTCAAGATGGCTGGCCGCAACTATCTGAGCAAGGTGAACCTCCACGTTACCTATCCTGGCACGTACACTGTAAGCGTATACCAGTGCGCCGAGGGCGTGGATCCCATGACCACGAACCCCCTCTACGCACACTCTTACAATATCACTGGCACAGGCTGGCAGGAACTGACCTTGTTCGACGAGGTGAGGCTCACCGAAAATGACCTGTGGATTGTTCTGCACAACAACGACCAGAGATATTCTGCCGACTACGTTCCCTTCGTGGGCGACCCCAACAGCAGCTATATATATTATCGGAACCAGTGGCTTCACATCAATGAAGTGTCTCAAGAACTGCAGTCCACTTGGATGATAGAGGCTGTCACCTCCGCCAACGCTCCTGCCCTGAATGTGGCCGTTGTCGGTCCTGCTAACGGTGTCGTTGGCGAGGATATCATCTTCACCGCATCTGGCCCCAGTGCCGCCACCTACAGCTGGACACTCAATGGCGCTACTCCCGCTACGGCCACAGGTGCTACGGCTACAGCTTCCTGGGCCGCCGCCGGCACCTATGAGGTGTCTGTGACCGCCACCCTCAATGGCCAAACAGCAAGCGCTTCTCAGCAGGTCAACATCGTGTTATGCGATCCTCAGGCCCTGCCCTTCACTTGCGGCTTCGAAAGCACCGACAACATGGGCTGCTGGAAGTTCATCGATGCCGATGGCGATGGTCATGGCTGGGATATGGAGACCTGGAGCGGCATGGCAAACTATGTCCACGGTGGCGCTGCTGCCGTAGGTTCCGCATCCTTTATCAACCAGGTCGGTGCCCTGACTCCCAACAACTGGATGATTACTCCCAAGCTGATAATCCCCGCCGGCGGTGCACGTCTCACCTACTATGTGAGAGCCGCAGACCCCCGGTACAATACCGACAAATATGCTGTCTATGTTTCCACTACCGGCAATAACGCCAGTGACTTCTCGGGCAGTCCTCTCTTTACCGATAACAACCTCCCCGAAACATACACCATGAGAACGGTGGATTTGAATGCCTATGCTGGTCAGGAAGTGTATATCGCCTTCCGTCACTATGATATTTCCGATGTCTATTGGGTGCTTATCGACGACATCGCCGTAACCGGCAGTGCCAGCATCAACAGCGCCGACCAGAACATCAGCATCTACCCCAACCCCACCACCAACAAGGTGAGCGTGGTGGCAGACAACTTGGAAAGCATCACTGTTATGGATGCTGCCGGCCGCGTGGTGATGACAACCAACAATAGCACTGTGGATATGAGCAGCCTCAGCCAGGGTGTCTACATGTTCCGCGTTGCTACCGCCAACGGTGTCTTCAACCAGAAGGTTGTGAGAAAATAGGGCAACACCGTTCTACATACAAAAGGAAACCCAATCGGGTTTCCTTTTTTTGTTGCCTGTCGGCGGTAGTACTTATGTTTTGCATATGCTGCGATATAGCGGGTGTCACTGAATTTCGGATAGTCTGGGAGGGGAATGGCTGGCATGAGATGCATGAGGACGGCACTTGTGCAGTGCTGCACAGATGGTAATTCCACCCATTCTTCCATTGCTGTGGAAGCCTGCAAGGTGTCCTAACCTTCCGAAGGCAGAAAATCGTTTTAGTCTTGAAGCAGATAATCATTGTTTTTTCATCCTACGCACAATATACCTACAGGGGGTACGTTAATAGTAATGAATTTCTTGATGTAATGAAGACTGGTAAATACATACGTCGCTGGGTACTCTGCTTGCCTATGGTGCTTATCCTGCTCTTTGGAGAGCATATAAGCTTGGTGCGTTGTGCCTGTTCGGGAAACGTAAGTCTGCTGGTTTTCAATAGCGAACAATGCTGCGAAGGCGACGAGGACTGCATGGATGTGGTTGTGACCGAGACGGACGACTATGTGCCATGCCAGGTTGTGTCACTGGACATTCCTGTGGCCGTGGATGCACTGGCGAGTTATCCAGACTATAGTGCCAGATGCCTCGCAACAAAGGCACCTTACTATGCGCCGAACGCAAATCTTTCCCTGGGAGGGGGAGGAGCGCTCTCGATGGTGATGCGGGTTTGACACCATTTTCCTTCGAAACAACTATACCGACAGTGGGCTCTTCTTGGCAAGGCAAGAGTCCCGATGCTGCGTGGTATAGTGTCTGTTTTTTACTCGCAAACCATTGAAAATGAAATGAAGAAAAGTTTTATAGCAATAATATTATGGGTGTGTGCCTATGGCGCATTTGCACAGCAGGGCGACACCACCAAAACCTTGGAGACCGTCACTGTTTCGGCACAGCAGCTGCCAGGCATCTCCAAGATAGCAGGACCGGAAAACGGCAATATCATAGGCTGCGGCGAGCTCTTTCGTGCCGCCTGTTGCAACTTGGGAGAAAGTTTCCTCACCAACCCCAGCGTGGATGTCAACTATAACGACGCTGCCACTGGCACCAAGCAGATACAGCTGCTGGGACTCAGTGGACGCTACGTGCAGATGCTCGTGGAGAACCTGCCTATGTCCGCAGGTGCCGCCACGCCCTACAATCTGGGCTTCGTGCCAGGCTCCTGGATGAAGAGCATAGCGGTAAGCAAGGGT
>CAMURW010000059.1 GCA_947097635.1 uncultured Bacteroidales bacterium | reverse complement strand
CCTATGGAAAATGCAGCTGCTGCTACCGAAGATGTTGCCAAATAAGTTTTAGCAACCTTAACGAAAAGAAAGGGACTGCGCGAGAGCGCAGTCCCTTTCTTTTTTAGTGTAGCGGTATCACCCCTTTTGTATCTCTTTTTCAGTAAAAAGTCGCATTTACGAGTGGAACGCAGATGCCAAGTATCTCGCAGGTAGGCCCATCGGTCATGTCAAATATGCTCTAGATTACTTCCACCAACGGGCAGGTTGATTCTTAATCTAGTTTCAGCACCGCCAGGAAGGCGCTCTGTGGCACTTCCACGTTGCACACCTGACGCATGCGTTTCTTGCCTTCTTTCTGTTTCTCCAGCAGTTTGCGCTTGCGGGTGATGTCGCCGCCGTAGCATTTGGCTGTCACGTCTTTGCGTACAGCTTTCACCGTCTCGCGGGCGATAATCTTGCTGCCTATGGCTGCCTGTATGGCAATGTCGAACTGCTGCCGCGGTATCAGCTCTTTCAGTTTCTCGCACATACGACGTCCTATGGTGTAGGCATTGCCCACATAGGTGAGCGTGGAGAGTGCATCTACGGGGTCGCCGTTGAGCAGTATCTCCAGTTTCACGAGTTTGGAAGGGCGAAAGCCGTTGAGGTAATAGTCCAGGCTGGCGTAGCCTTTGGAGATGCTTTTCAGTTTGTCGTAGAAGTCGAATACCACTTCTCCCAGTGGCAGGTCGAAGGTCATCTCTATGCGGTCGGTGGTAAGGTAATTCTGGCTCTTCAGGATGCCGCGCTTGTCTATGCACAGTTTGATGATAGGACCAATGAAGTCTGCCTTTGTGATAATCTGTGCGTGGATGTAGGGCTCGCAAACTTCGACGATGGTGTTGGGTTCTGGCATCTCACTGGGGTTGTACACGTCTGTCTGCTCGCCGTTGGTCAGCGTTACTTTGTATTGCACGTTGGGGATGGTGGTGATGACGTCCATGTTGAACTCGCGTGTGAGGCGTTCCTGCACTACTTCCATGTGCAGCAGTCCCAGGAAACCGCATCGGAATCCGAAGCCCAATGCCAGCGAGCTTTCCGGCTCGAAGGTCAGCGAGGCATCGTTGAGCTGCAGCTTCTCTATGGAAGCCCTCAGTTCTTCGTAGTCGTCGGTGTCCACGGGATATACGCCGGCGAACACCATAGGCTTCACCGCGCTGAATCCTTCAATCGCCTTCTCACAGGGTTCTTCCACATGAGTGATAGTGTCGCCCACCTTCACCTCTTTGCTGGACTTTATGCCACTGATGATGTAGCCCACGTTGCCGGCGCTGAGCTCTTTGCGAGGCTCCATGTTTAGGCGCAACACGCCAATTTCGTCGGCGTGATAGTCTTTCTCGGTGTTGATGAACTTTACGTGGTCGCTGGTTTTCAGTGTGCCGTTGAAGATGCGGAAGTAGCTGATGATGCCGCGGAAAGGGTTGAAGACGCTGTCGAAGATGAGTGCTTGCAGGGGAGCGTTGGGGTTGCCCTTGGGAGCGGGGATGCGGTGCACTATCGCCTCCAATATTTCTGGCACGCCAACGCCTGTTTTGGCACTGCAGCTTAGTATCTCCTCGCGTTCGCAGCCTAGCAGGTCTATGATTTCATCGGCCACTTCTTCTGGCATGGCGCTGCCTAGGTCTATCTTGTTCATCACAGGTATGATGGTGAGGTCGTTTTCCAGCGCCAGATATAGGTTGCTGATGGTCTGTGCCTGAATACCCTGAGTGGCATCTACCACCAGTATCACCCCTTCGCAAGCTGCTATGGCGCGGCTCACCTCGTAGGAGAAGTCCACGTGACCGGGAGTGTCGATGAGGTTAAGTACGTATTTCTGCCCATCCAGCATGTAGTCCATCTGTATGGCGTGACTCTTGATAGTGATGCCGCGCTCGCGTTCTAAGTCCATATTGTCCAGCACCTGATTTTCCATCTCGCGTTGCGAGACGGTCTTGGTCATTTCCAGCATACGGTCGGCGAGAGTGCTTTTGCCGTGGTCTATGTGGGCAATGATGCTAAAATTGCGGATGTTATTCAAGGGAACGTAAAGGAATCAGTGATGTAAAGAAATCAGTGATGTAAAGAAACATTGTCGTGGCAGGAGGCTGATAGCGACTGCTACGACAATGATGAAACTGGATTGACTATTTTGTTGCAGCTGCTTTGGTGTTGTCCTTTTCAACTGTTTTTGCTGTTTTTGCGCAGTTGTTGGCCTTGCAGTCCCTTTTGCAGTCAGCTTTCTGGTTAGGTGTCGCTGCGACCTTTTGTGCATTGGCGTGATGGCCGCACTGTTTGGCGCAGTCCTTGTGTTCTGCCCCAGCGTTGGTGCAGCCCTTGTGCTCTGCGTTCTTCTGCTCGCAGCAGGCTTTGTCGGCTTTTTTCTGTGCGGCGACAGTTTTGTTGTCGACCATCTCGGCAGTTTTGGTAGTTTTTTTCTCTGCTTTTACGGCAGTTTTCTGTGCCGGAACGTTTTTTACGGGGCTCTGGGCCATGGTAGTACCTATCATCAGGCACAGCACAGTGGCGAATAATGCTGTTTTTTTCATCGTAGAAAATGTTAGTTAAGAATATAATTGTTCCTTAATTCCGCAAGCGCGGTGTTTATAAACCGAGCGACAGATTGTTAATAAGTGTTTCCAGCAGCCTGTCGCCATTTCAATAATTGCCAATATCTTTGCAATTGAATAGATAACGAAAGTATCTAACAATCATGACTGCAAAAATACAAATAAAAAATGATACGGTAAGAAACTTTGGTGGATTTTTATCTTTTGTCGACCATTTCCGCAACGACGGGATGACCGACATCATATACAACGCACTGGGTGACAGGAGTGTATTTGCTAAATACAGCCACTCGGATATTTTCCTTTCGCTGGCCACAGTCCGCCTCGCTGGAGGGTCATGAATAGAAGATGCGAACCGTCTATCCCATAATTTCACCGAGGTTTCACAGGGCCATAAGTTCTGCAGCGCCGACACCATCCTCGGGAAGCTCAAGGCCGCCTTGGTCGAAGACAAGGTGCTCGGGTCGAAGACTGGCACAAGGTACCAGCGCAACATCAACGAAGCCCTGTGCAGGATGCTGCTGGCCGGACCCCGCTTCGGCCCGACAATATATAGTAAGCGGTAATAGTACGCCGCTTCTGTCTTTGAACCCTTGGAAATCCTAAGTTCAACTCATTAATTCAACTTTTATTGAGACAGATTGCAGCCTAATTCAAATAATTGAGTAATTTTGTAATCTCAAACCATCGACCAATGTCGAGTATTATTGTTATATCATTCTAAAAATGAAAGTATTCCTACTTCTACCCACGTTAGCGGCACTGCTGAACATCCATACGAACACCTACGCTCAGGCATTGCCAGACACCCTAGACGTGCTGCACTACAACCTACAGGCGCAAATGGGCACCACACGGCTTGGGCAGATGACAGCTACGGCCACGCTGAGCATAGTGAAGCTGTCTGCCATGGACACCTGCATGTTGGAGTTGCAAAGTGCCACGATAGGCGACGTTTCGGTGAACGGCGACATAGTGAGTCACTGCTACGACAACACCCACCTGCGCTTCCCCATCGGCAACATAGTGACGGGAGACACTTTCAGCGTAAGCGTGCAATACGGCACTTATGGCTACGTGGAGAACTATGGCTTCGGAGGACTGCATCTGGACGGCGACATTTACTACAACCTTGCCGCAGGGATCTTCACCGATCCTCACCCCTTGGGACGTGCAGTGCTGCCCTGCCGCGACAATTTCCACGACAAAGCCACCTACCGCTTCGAGGTTACCACAGCTCCGCAGTGGACTGGCCTCTGCAGCGGGCAGCTGGTGAGCAGCACCACAAACAGCGACAGCACCACTACCAGCATCTGGGAACTGCAGGAACCCATACCTACATATATAATATCCCTCAGTGCAGCGCCCTTCAGTTTCCTGCACGACACCATTCAGGGCGACACTACCGCACGTGCCACCATTGGTGCCTCGCCAAGCATACCTATCACCATAGGCTGGCAAAATCGCGACAGCAACATTATAGTACAGAAATTCGAGATAATGCACGACGTAGTTCCCAATTTCGAGCGCCATTTCGGTCCCTATCGCTGGCACACCATAGGGTATATTGGCACACCTCAGGGCAGCATGGAACATGCCAACAACATACACCTCACCAACCAGTGTATTGCCAGCACTTCGGAACCCTGCCAGGCCACTACTATCCATGAGTTCGGACACTCCTGGTTCGGCAATCTGGTAACCTGCCAGACATCTGATGACATGTGGTTCAACGAGGGCGGTGCCAGCTTCTGCGAGGAAGTGGGATTGGAGAGCGCCTACGACAAGGCCACTGCCGACGGCTATTTCCGCAAGAAACTGGACAACACCATCCGCACCTCACACATCACAGACAGGGGCTGGAATCCCCTCTACGCACAAACTAGCCATAACGTCTATGGCTCCACCACCTACGACAAGGGTGCCTGCGTGTGGCACAGCCTGCGAAGCTATCTGGGCGACTCGCTGTTCTACGCCAGCATGGCACGCTTCTTTGCACGCAACGCTTTTGGCAACATAGAGAGCCACGCTTTCTGCGACAGCCTCAGCGCTATCAGCGGCGTGAACCTGGACGAGTTTTTCCGTTTCCACGTCTTCACCCCAGGCTTCACGGACTTCGAACTGATGAGTTTGGTGGGGCTGGAGTCCAGTGAAGACGACACTTACAAGATTGCACCACTTTTCCACCAGAACACACGCGGCACGGAGGAAAAGAGCTACCGCAACAAGGTGCCAGTCACCTTCTTCGGAAAGGATCTGAAGAGTGCGAAACGCATCTTCACTGTCGACTGGAATGCCGAAGGACGACAGCAGGACACCAATTCCATCGCTTCAGCAACCCTCCCCTTTGCACCCGAATTTGCTGTTGTGGATCTGGAGAACGAGTACAGCTACGCCAGCCTAAGCGACACGATGAACATCCTGAGGAAAAATGTGGAATACGAACTGCCGCTGTGCTATTTCAAGGCAAAGGCACAGAATGTGGACACCACAAGTCCCACCTTTCTGGGCGTGACGCACCACTACACCAAACCTTCGAACACGGACGACATACTCTCAGCCACACCCTTCATCGTCCGCATCTCCGACCACTACTGGACAGTGGCTGGCCTGATGCCCGGGCAGAGCCGTATGTGGGGCTTCTTCGGCTACTGCAAAGGCTTCTCGGAGACAGGGGGAAGTTATCTAGACCAAGACCTGATCGTTAGCACCAACAGCGTGGACAGCTTGCGGCTGGTATACCGCCCCACGCCCTATGATGCCTGGCAAGTGGTAAGCAGACGGCGTGACGGCAATGCCGCCAGTGGCTACGCCATGCATACGAAACTGAAACTGGGCGAATACGCGCTGGCAATCATCGACACGACACGTCTGGGCATAGAGACACCACGACACACAGGCGATGCAGCACCCTCTGCCTCCCTCTACCCGAACCCCGGCGACGGCACTATGGTAATCCGCACACACAACGCCCCTCCCACATTCTCTGTCGTCATCTGCGATGCCAAAGGCCAGCAGGTGTTTCGCCAGGGCAGCTGCCACAATGGCTCCGTACTGCATCTGGACCTTCCCAAGGGCGTATATATTGCCACCCTGCGCGACACCACCTCCCGTAAAGCGAAAGCCATTGCCACGACTCAGATTGTCATTCGCTGACAATTACCCAAGGCAGTAATTCGACAATAACATGCAAGCGAGAAGGTGCGTGAAACAATTTTTAACATTTTCCCTGAAACTTTTTCGCCTTTTCTGACGTCTATTATTGCATACATATGGACGAATTGCGTAGCATCATAGAAGGCTGCCAACGTCACGACGACTACTGGCAACACAGGTTGTACGAGGTATTCAGTCCTCGCTACTACGCATTGTGTCTGCGCTATTGCCACTCGCACGAGGAAGCAGAGGACATGCTGGTGAAAGGCTTCGCAAAGGTCTTCGGCAAGATAGAAGGTTATAAAGGAGGCGACTTCGCCAGTTGGATGTTCGGCATTTTCGCGAACACCGCACTGGACCAGTTACGACACCAGCGACGAAAAGAACACGATCGGGTGGTGGACGAGATGCCGGAAGCCACCATCGAAGAAGACCACGCCATGCAGATGGACGTGAAAGCAGCACTGGACAAGGCGTTGAGGCTGCTACCGGAAGCGGAACGTGTCATCTTCAATATGTATGCCGTGGATGGCTGCTCCTTTCAGGAAACGGCAGAGTTGCTGGAGATGCCGCTGAGCACCATAAAGACGAAATACTACCGTACCAGAACCCTCATGCAGCGCTACATGACAAGAATCCTGGGACCCAACTACCAAGACGAGTAGCAGGTAAAGGAAAGTAAGGACACTATACAATACATAAAAAAGATATAAGACAACCATTCATTACTATGAAAGAAACCGACATAGAGCACCTTGCGAAAAAGATCTACAACCAAGCGGAAGCCACACCTCCTTTGGGTGTGTGGAACAGGATTCGTGCTGCCATCTCTGCCGAAGCCTCTACGACATCTGCCAACAGGAAGTGGAAGATTTATACCATGTTTGCCGCAGGGATCGTTGCCTGCGTGGTAATAGTGATTGCCGCTGTCACGAACCGCAGCAATGACACCCTTGTGCAAGACTCCCTGCCCGTAGCCTCTCTCGTGAAAGAGCAGCAGTTAATGGTCTACGACGGTACTCCTGTAGTCGAAGAGACCAGCAACGCCGCCACTTACTTTACTCCCAGACAGCACAATATTACCTCCAACAAGGCAAAAGCAAACACCACTGCCGAGTCACAGCAAACCACCTTATGCCATACAGAGGGGCCGACTGCCGTCCACAACGCCAACAAGGAGCAACAGACGAAAGCTATAACAACGCCGCAGACAACGACCCAGGAAACCATTTCAGAAAGTGTTGCCACCACCTCCGATCGGCACGACAACATTACCTTGCCAGGGAGCGGCAATGCCGCTTCCATAGACAGAAAACTTCTCACCTCCACCAACGCGAGGACGCAACCCGAAGGACGTACAGCGGACACTAGAATGGCATCTCCCAACAGCAACGAAATCGCCTCTGCCGTCGCTACAAGCAGGAGTGCCACTCCCGGTGCCCTCCCCCAACCGCGTATAAGCAACCTACTCACGCCCAATGGCGACGGCATTAACGACTACTTCGAGATAGAGAACCTAGAGCAATACTGTTCCGTACAAGTAGAAATCTACACCGCCCGTGGCAAACGCGTATACCTCTCCGACAACTACCAAAACGACTTCGATGCCGCCGGCCTCCCCCAAGGCAACTACTTCTACACAGTCACTTTCCGCACCCCCAAGCCTTACATCCGCCGCGGTATCATGGTAGTTAGACGCTAAAAAACTCCGCTACCTCACAAGCAGCAAAACACAGGCCACCCTCTTACCCAATCACACTACGTTCCAGTACCACCTTAGCACCACCTTGGCCTTGACCGATGGTACGACCTATGGTGGGGTGCTAAACTGCTGCGAGCACGCGCAAGGCCTACACATCCCCGTCTCACCCCCCAAGTGGTGTCATGCTGACCTGGAAAAGGAAAACGGGCGTGCTATTTGAATTTTCAGCATGTGTTTTTGTTTTAATACTACAAAAATACTGATTTTCAGTAAAACACGTAAATCCTTAGCCACTTTTTATTAACTTATTTTGTTCATTTCCAGCTCGCTGGATGAACGGGCGAAACTTACAATAATGTACTATAGGAAACGGCATTCGAAAAATCCTGGTGAGAGACGGGGGCGGAGGTGCGTCAAGAGGAACACTTATCGTCCAGAGACACTGATTAACGGTGATACGATGGTAGAACGCTGTGACAAGGGCAAAGTACATCCTCTCATAGACGGGCGAGAGATGGGATGAGAGGCCGAAGGAACGGGCTGGGCT
>CAMURW010000058.1 GCA_947097635.1 uncultured Bacteroidales bacterium | reverse complement strand
TATACCAGTGATTTTTATTACTGTTTATCTGAGATAACAACGCAACATCTTCAACATGCTGCAATAAATGGTTGCCTTTACAGAAAAAAACCTGACGAAGACGGGAAAAGAGTGCGGCATTTCGGGGTTTACTCCAGATAAGGGTTGTACATGTGCAACCGCAAAAGAAAGAACAAAAAGCTTCCACTGAAAGCATTGAGCGTCCGCAACGCTGCCACGACGCAAACTCTCAAAGGAAACCTAGCCGAGAAACAGAAAAATTAAGTGCCAAAACGCAATGAGGAATGAGGAAGCGCCCCGCCACAGCAAGAGACTGCCCCTGCATCAACAGTAGGGAAAGCAAACTCGAACCACTTATTAAGAGCACACTTTACCCCGTCGGCAAAAACGCTGACCTTGCCTGCTAACGAAAAATACCGATGTACCTTCGCCCTGACAATGCGGGTGAAAGTGCATCGGTATTGTTTACATGCAAGTCCTGCCATTCCTTCCCTTTTGAAAGAATGGGGGAGGCCAAGTTCGCTATTTCAATGCCAGCAGAGCATCCTTTATGCGACGGAGAGCCTCCTTCAGTAGGTCTTCGCTGGTAGCGTAGCTGAGACGAATGCAGCTGTCGTCGCCAAAGGCGCTACCCATCACTGTTGCCACACAGGCTTCGTTAAGCAGATAGAAAGCCATATCCGTAGAATTGGCTATCTTCTTGCCATTAAAACTCTTGCCATAGTAGAAACTGACATCGGGGAAGAAATAGAAAGCACCTTGAGGCAGGCACACTTTCACGCCGGGGATGTCCTGCAGCAACTTATAAACCATGTCGCGGCGCTGGCGGAAGATGTCGCGCATACCGATAATGTCCTTACTGGTTTCGGGATTCATCTGCATAGCACGCACGGTGGCTTTCTGGGCGATGCTGCAAGTGGCACTTGTCACCTGGCCTTGCAACTTGTTGCAAGCCTTGGCGATGATGACGGGAGCCCCGATAAAACCGATACGCCAACCTGTCATGGCGAAGCCTTTGGCAACGCCGTTCACGGTGATGGTGCGTTCCATCATGCCAGGAACAGCGGCAATGGAGGCATGCTGACCCACATAGTTGATGTGTTCGTAAATCTCGTCGGCCATGACAAACAGATTGTCGTACTTCAGTATCACCGCCGCAAGAGCTTCCAACTCCTGGCGGCTATATAGCATGCCTGTGGGGTTGCTGGGGCTGCTGAACATGATCAGCTTGGATGTGGGGGTGATGTCTTTCGCCAGCTGCTCGGCCGTCAGCTTGGCGTCGGTTGCGTTGGTGGTGTTCACGAAGACACACTCGCCGCCGGCAGCCTTTGCTATTTCGCGATAGCTCACCCAATAAGGGGTGGGAATGATCACCTCGTCGCCAGCATTCACAAGCACCTGACACAGCTGATAGATGCTCTGCTTGGCACCTGTGGAGACGATGATGTTCTCGGGTTTATAGGCCAATCCGTTGTCGCGCTGGAACTTAGCGCAGATGGCCTCGCGCAGGTCGGCATAACCGGGAACGGGAGGATAGTGGGTGAAATTATTATCGATAGCCTCCTTGGCGGCATCTTTCACGGCCTCTGGGGTGGGGAAATCGGGTTCGCCGATGCTGAGGCTGATAACATCTTTTCCTTGAGCTTTCAACTCGCGTGCCTTGGCAGTCATCGCCAAGGTCTCGCTCTCGCCCATGCTTTGAATCCTACTGGAGAGAATATCCATAGTCTGTAATTTATAAAATATTGTTGTTCAACATATTCCGATGGGAGAAGGAGTTTCCTGCTAGGTATTTTCCTCTGCCAAAAGATTTTGCAAAGATACACATTTTTTTTCTTTTGGAAGCATTCTTCGTCTATTCGATAAAAAAATATTGCTTGGGGGAAATATTTATTACTATCGGCAAAAGTCCCAAATGAGCTGAACTTCGGGCTAACTCTGAGCTTTACTTATGCGCAAATGAAGCTTTCTTCACGCACCCCTGTCGGCACACTATTACAAAAGTGCGCATGTTTAAATAGCGTACCACAGAATGCCAGTGAGTATAGGGTATTGTGGGTGTTCACACTAAGTCCTGTCTTTTCTTCCAAGTCGCGAAGATTTTGTAATTTTGCAAATGGGTGATAGATTCATAGGTTCGGTGAAGTTCCTACAATTCAACGAGTTTCTATTATGCGGAATTATACGCATAAATCACTTAAAAATCTGCAAGTTATAATAGAAGGAACATGCTTCGATTAACGGCATGGGTCGGGCATAGGTCGAGCATAGGTCGAGCATGGGTCGGAAATTTCCGACCCATGCTCGATGAAAGCGGAACACGGCCACGACTTTCCCCAGGAGCGCATAAGATGATGGTTGCGATAACCCGCATTAATTTCTGAAGGAGGCGCAGCGAGACGCTGTATTCCTCTCGCGTTGCCATCGGATATCCGCAGGACTGCCATTGCATCCCTGGACCCATTGCGATTAGACCCCTTTGCGGACCATCGTTAAGGTCTTTCTTTTCCTATGGGTAGAGCCCAATGGAGTAGTAGGAAATAATGCTCCGTTTGGTATTATTGCGGATAATCATTTTCTCTTAACATCGCTAAATTTTTCTTATTATTACCCATTGGACTATCCTTTGTCTTGGTGCCATACCTGCCAGGGTTTTAATATTAGCCATCCAGCCACCTGGATGTTTATAGTACCTAGATGAGCCTTAAAATACGGTTTCACAGGTTAACGCAAGAAGAAACATAAAACGAGTTTGGAATAATATGTTCGTGGATGCCTACGTGTAGCAGAACTACCCTACTACGCCACATGGGGACACCGATTTCTCAGGCTATCGCTGAACGTATCAGCATCTCCGTGCGGCATGGCAATAAAAGTGGAAAAACAGCGTTCTTCTTTGCGTAATATAGAGTATTTACAATGAGTAATAATAGTGATGCGACCTCCGACCATCTGCTTTCTAGCATGTAGCATTTGCTCCAATCTTTCTATCATTCAGATGTGTTGCACCGAGGACAGCACAAACCTTCGACACCTGAACCGGTTTCACCGCACTATTATTTGGATATACAAAATGCTACTAGACTATGTTACATACGACGCATTCGACTATAAACGTATCATACGATTGCAGTCCTATAATCTGGCCAACGACAAGGCTTATGCCTTGCCTGGCAACAAATCTTTCGAATTTCTAAAAGGAGCAGAGATAATAAAGCCTAGAATCTCCAAATTCGAGATAAAAAATATTATCCTCGGCGGAGGACAAGACTTACTGAGTCCCGAACGCAGATTTGATGCAGTGCTGGTTAATAGTCCAGATATTTTTGAATAATTTTATGAAAGTTGTTGATTTATTTTGCGGCTGTGGCGGTCTCAGCATGGGATTCAGCAAAGCGGGATTCGACATCGTTGCCAGTTTCGACAACTGGGATGATGCGATAGCCGTTTACCGCTCCAATTTCTCTCATCCAGTATTCAAACAGAACCTTTCGGACATTGACGACTCGGCAAGGCAAATTACTCCATACCATCCCGACATGATAATCGGCGGACCTCCCTGCCAGGACTTCTCCTCGGCTGGTAAACGTAACGAAGACGGGGGACGCGGAGACTTAACAGTGGACTACGCCAATATTATCGCAACTATCCGCCCCACTTGGTTCGTTATGGAAAACGTAGAACGAATCCTTAAAGCACAGAAACTGGTAGATGCAAAGGAAATATACAAAAAGGCTGGTTATGGATTAACCTGCACCGTTCTTGACGCCAGTCTCTGTGGTGTGCCACAAAAAAGAAAGCGTTTCGTGATGATTGGCAAGCTGGACGAACCAGACAACTTTATTATTTCTGAATTGCAGGATAATTTAGCCAAGAAGCCCATGACCGTAGCAGACTATTTTGGCGACAAGTTGGACGTTCAGTATTACTATCGCCACCTAAGAAGCTATGTACGTCGGGGCATATTCAGCATTAATGAGCCTAGTCCTACCATAAGAGGAGTAAACCGTCCTATGCCCAACGGGTACGAACTTCGCCCCAACGACCCTGTGACATCGAAGGAAGGAGTACGCCCGCTCACAACAAAGGAGCGCAGCATGATACAAACCTTTCCCGAAGACTTCGTCTTCCTTGGCAGTAAAACAGACCTGGAACAGATGATTGGCAATGCCGTCCCCGTAAACCTGGGTAACTATGTGGCTGAAGCAATCAAGCGCTTCCTGAAACATAATGGTATCCCCTTCGAGGAGGCTTCGACACGCCCCAAAACGCATCGCTATCAACAGGCACAAATGACACTTGACGTAAGCGAACCGAGGGCAAGATACGGCAAGGCAAAGAGAAGCAGAACCGCAACCAAAGATACGAAATAATTTATGGCAACCTCTAAAAACTAAATCACTGACAATAAAGGGGGAGTTCTATAAATTAAGATATTGAGAATTATTTGTTTATATCGATGGTTTTTCGTATTATTTGCAAAATAATTGAAAAATTTTGATATGACATACAAAAATACATCTTCGGCAAGCATGTTTGACAAGGAGTTCACCCTGGAAGAACTGTCATCGATGGGAGAACCCACTGCCAAGGCTTAAGGAGATACTGGATTTCGGGCAGTTCCGCCCGATATTGGAACCGGTGTTCGCCAAGGAGAATCGCAAGAGCAATGCTGGCCGCAGGCCCTTCGACCTGGGCTTATGATACGGGTGCTCTTCCTTCTGCGGCTCTATGGACTCAGCGACAAGCAGATAGAATACCAAGTCAAGGACAGGACGAATTTCCGTGAGTTCTTGGACATTGAGAATGTGGACGATATACCGGACGAGAACACGGTGTGGAAGTACAAGGACATGCCGGCGAAGACCAGCACATGGGACAGGCTTTTCGCCAAGTTCAACGGGTACCTCGACACCTTGGGGCTGATAGTCAACGAGGGAAAGATCATCGACGCGCGCTTCGTGATATCCCCGAGGCAGCGCAACAGCAGGGAGGCAAACAACCAGACAAAAGGCTGGCAAGGGCGGGTCGCTATGGCAAGACCGACCTCGCAAGAAATGCCACAAGGACGTGGATGCCCGATGGGTGAAGAAACGCGGCGAGACCTATTTCGGATACAAGGACCGTGTGGTGGTATGCTGGAAGACCAAGTCCGTGAGGAACTACGCAGTCACCCCTGCCAATGTGCACGACTCCAAGGTGGCCGCACACAGGAAGGCAAACCAGCATGGGAGAAAACGAATAAATAGAACTCCCCTTAATAACATAAACAACAATTCCTGATAACGGATCATCATTTTATCTTTCATGGTGCCAGGGACGTAGAAACACAGGTGAAGGTGGCAGAGGAAACGGGAGTATTATCTTTCGCACATCCGGCGACAAAGTATTGCAGGAAAAATAATTTCTCTTCGTTTTCGTGACAAATAGAAAAAAAATCGTAAATTTGTCTCCTCGTTTACAACGAAAAAATCATCTATTATTATTACATAAACTGCTAATATTATGGCAAAAGACATGAACGAAGAGCAGACTGCGAAACTGGAAAAACTGAAGATTCTGCAGTCCACTATGGACAAAATAGAGAAAAACTACGGCAAGGGCTCCATCATGAAACTGGGAGACCGCCCGCAGGAAAGCATGGAGGTAATCAGCACAGGCAGCCTGGGACTGGATTTGGCGCTGGGAGTGGGCGGCGTGCCTAAAGGGCGCATCATCGAGATTTATGGCCCTGAAAGCAGCGGCAAGACCACGCTGGCGACGCATATTGCTGCCGAGGCGCAGAAAAAAGGCGGCATTGCGGCCTTCATAGACGCCGAGCATGCCTTCGACCCCTACTATGCCAAGGCACTGGGCGTGGACATCGACAACCTGCTGATCAGCCAGCCCGACAACGGCGAACAGGCACTGGAGATTGCCGACAACCTGATACGCAGCGGTGCCATCGACGTAATCATCGTGGACAGCGTAGCAGCGCTGACCCCCAAGGCCGAAATAGACGGCGAGATGGGAGACAACAAGGTAGGCCTGCAGGCACGCCTGATGAGCCAGGCACTGCGCAAGCTCACCTCCACCATCAGCAAGACAGGCTGCTGCTGCATTTTCATTAACCAGCTAAGAGAGAAGATCGGCGTGCTGTTCGGAAGCCCCGAAACCACTACCGGTGGCAACGCACTGAAGTTCTACAGCAGCGTGAGGTTGGACATCCGTCGCATACAGGCACTTAAGGACGGTGACAAGAACATTGGCAACCGCGTGAAAGTGAAAGTGGTAAAAAACAAGGTAGCTCCTCCTTTCCGCTGCTGCGAGTTCGACCTGATGTTCGGTGAAGGCATTAGCAAAACGGGCGAAATAGTAGACTTGGGCGTGGAATACGATATCGTCAAGAAGAGCGGCAGCTGGTTCAGCTATGGTGAAAGTCGCCTGGCACAAGGACGTGATGCGGTGAAGCTGCTGCTGAGGGACAACTCCGAGCTCTGCGATGAGATAGAAGGAAAGATTCGCGCTGCCGCACAAGCCGCCACAGAACAACTATAAGGCTACGGCAACAACAGTGCATAAAACAGTCCCCGTCTCGTTTGGAGATGGAGACTTTTTGGGGGGCAAGTAGTAAAGATACATACTACATCGGCTTGATGCTACGGGCTATGCGGGCACAAAGGCCGGGGAAGAAGCGCTTGATATAGACCATCAACAATTCGTACCGCCCCACTAGCACCTCACGTTTGCCCCGGGCAATGGCACGCACAATCTTGTTGGCAGCCTGCTGTGGAGTGCAGCCATGGGCCTGGCCCGCGTCCATCTTGCCGTGGCGGCTGCCATCTTTCTCCAATGCGTGTTCGGAAATGTGGGTCTGCACGCGTCCGGGACACACCAGCGTCACGCGGATGTTCTGGCTGTAACACTCCGCCGCCACGGTCTCGAAGAAGCCGTAGAGGGCATGCTTGGCACTGCTATAGGCACAACGCATGGGAAAGCCGAAACGACCATTGATGCTGGTGGTGACAGCAAGCTGCCCTCCACCCTGTGCTATCATGCGGGGCAGGACGTTCTTGGTGAGGATGACAGGAGCATAATAGTCAATATCCATCACCTTGCGGATGACGTGCATTTCCGTTTCCACTGTGGTGCCACGCTGGCTGATACCAGCATTGTTGTAGAAAACGTCGATACGACCGAAAGTGTTCCATGCGGCCTCTGCCAAAGCATCCAGCTGGTCCGTTTGGCTTAGGTCGAACGGAAGCACTTTGGCATCTGGGGCTCCCAGCTGCTTGCATTTTTCCGCCACTTGCTTTGACAGGTCATCCTCCAACGCAGTAATAATGATGCGTGCGCCTTCCTGGGCAAAGCGATATGCCGTGGCTTCGCCAATGCCCGACGAGG
Source organism: uncultured Bacteroidales bacterium (assembly GCA_947097635.1). Lineage (GTDB taxonomy): Bacteria > Bacteroidota > Bacteroidia > Bacteroidales > P3 > Colimorpha. Next base: position 606 of record CAMURW010000058.1, on the reverse strand, counting down.
CACCCGTAATCCAAACAACACGATTAACAAAATCCATTCTTCGCTCTCTTTCTTAATACATAGTTATTTCGAACTACGCGCCTCGCGACGGGCTACACGACGTTCCTTGCGAGCCGTCTTGCGTCCGCTGCACGCTGCCTGGCTAAGAATAGTGAACCAGCGAGAGCGAGCAGCGCCTTCGCCTATGTTGAGTACCACACGGTCGCCATTGTGGATATGTCCTTGACGCAATGCCTCGAAAAAGCCTGCATAGCATACCACGCTGGCAGGCCCCAGGTCTATGCCACGGTGCACATGGATGTTACGACCGTAACGCGGCAAATCAGTTTCCTTCACGCGCAGGAAAGTGCCGCCACTGGCTTTCACCATGGGTGCCACCAGAGGATACATTCCAGGATTGGCGGCAGTGAGGATGCTGATCTGCGTCTTCACGTCCTGCAAAGCTTCGAAATCTTTTTCGTAGCCCTCGGGGAAGCCACTCTTCACGGCTTTCTCCCACGCTCGCACCATGGGGTCACAGAGATCCTGCTGCACCAGCAGCAGGCGTGGCATCTTCATGTCGGGAAAGGCACCGTGTATCTCGCGGAAACCTTTCTCCAGGGCAAT
>CAMURW010000057.1 GCA_947097635.1 uncultured Bacteroidales bacterium | reverse complement strand
GTTCATATCACGCGCTTATATTTTATATATCAATTTCATCTCCATAACTCACTTCACGGACAGACATGGTATCAGCAGCACATAGTTTGCTGTCGCCGGAACAATAGCCGGCCAGCAGCTTCGTACCCATAGAAAACTCAGCATTCCCAGGAACGCAAAGAGAGCCCTTGCATTGCTGCAAGGGCTCTCTTTGTTTTGCGTTTTCGTCCTACAGTGTCACTGCGGGAGCAATACGTTCTCAGCGATTATTTTGCCATATAGGCGATGCTTTCGGCTTCCGCGTCGGCGGTGGCGGCGGTGGTACCGTGTATGGATATGCCGTCCTTAATCTTGGAGCCGCGGCACATTTTCTTCAAATCGGCTTCGCTATTGCCCATTCCGCTTCCTTCGTTGGTGCAGAAAGGAATGATGGTTTTGCCTCGCATATTGTTGTGCTGCAAGAAGCTGAAGACAGGCATGGGCATGGTGCCGTGCCAACTGGGATAGCCCAGCACAACAGTGTCGTATTGGTCCATATTTTCTACGTTGCCCTTCAACTCGGGACGTGCATTGGCGGCATGTTCTGTCTTGGCACGTTCCACGCATTCCAGATAATTGGAAGGATAGGGCTCCACCGCTTCAATACGGAACACATCGGCATCCGGCAGCAGCGCATGCACTTTCTCCGCCACAATTTCGGTGTTGCCGTGTTCCACATTCTTTATCCTTCCTTCCATATAGGTCTCGCCGACATGGGAGAAATAGGCGATAAGTACTTTAGACATAATCCTTATAATTTAGTAAAACTCTTTATTGTGAAAAAATAATCTTTGTGGATAACGCACCATTGCGAAGAAAATTGCAAGGCAATGTGTGCAATCTCAAAAAAAATATTACTTTTGCAAAATAATTTTTCGCACATGGAGTCTTTCAAAGGAAAAATAAAAGAAATGAAAGAAAGCATCTTAACACCGCGTCGCATGGCTAAAGACCCTCGCGGCAACAAGACCCGTGTGCGTATGACGCTACGTTTTGACCCCGAAGGCCACCTGCAGGAGGAGCGCCACTACGACCGCAAACGCGCCAATCGCATTACCTACCTCTACAACCGCGGAGGCAAATGCGTGGAACGCCACGAATTCAACATGGAACACACCCTCTTCCGGCACTACAGCTACAAATACGACCGCTGGGGCCACCAAATTGAGGAGCAGGGGTTCGACGAGACAGGCAACCTGCGGCACTACGAAAGCTATGTGTACAACGAGAAGGGAATGGAGCTGGAACACCGTCGCCACAGAGGCGAAAGCAGCGAGAAACTGGAATACAAGTTCGACGCAGAAGGAAGAGTAACGGAGGAATACATCACCCGCAACGGCAAATACGACGGGCGGCGCATCTATCTCTACGATGAACACGGTCAGATAGTGGAGAGCATGGAGATGAATGCCGAAGGGATACTGCTGCACGAACGCTACGAATACGACTACGACGAGCAAGGACGGATTGTAGAAGAACGCATACTGGACACCGACAAGATAGTGGAAGCACGTTACACCTTTGAATACGACGCACAAGGACATACCGTGGAACGTAAGCAATACGACAACAAAGGACATTTCAACGGTACACGGCATTACTACAATGAGCAGGGCGACAAAACGACGACGTGGTGGTACGACAACAACAGCAACAGCTGCGGGCGCATGACGTTTCTATACGATGAACATCACAGGCTGACGCAAGAGATGATGGAACATGGCAGCCTGACTGCGCTGCAACAGGAACTGGATCTGCAGGGCAAAGAAGTGGTGATGAAGATGCGCTACGAAGCCGGAGAACTGGCTTGCGACTACCTCATCGTCCACTCCTACTACCCCGACGGCACCGTACACGAGACCAAAGAAGAGCACTACGACGAAAGCGGCACGCTGGTGCAGCACATCCTGCGGCAGTACGACAGTCTGGGCAACCTGCTGCTGGAAACACAAAACAGCACCACCGTGCAATACCAATACGATGCCTTCGGCAACTGGGTGAAGCGCACACACACCTTCGAGGACGACGTTATGGAGATAGTGGAGCGCAAAATATCGTACTACGCACTATGAAAAAACTACTATTTCCCATCATCCTCCTGTCCTCCTTTGCCATAAGCACCCACTCGCAAGACACCATCCAATCTCGGCAAAACGTACGCACGGGGTGGACATTCGGCGTACTACCCAGCGTATCCTACGATGCCGACTTGGGGCTGCAATATGGTATCCTCACGAACATCTACTACTTTGGCGACGGCGGCACCTATCCCGACTATCTGCATTCGTTTTATCTCGAGGCGGCCTACACCACCATGCAATACGGCATCTTCCGCTTCAGTTACGACAGCAAACACCTTATCACCGGCCACAGACTCAGCGTGGACATCACCTATCTGCCCGATGCCATGTGCGACTTCTACGGCTTCAACGGCTTCGAGAGCAGATACAACAGCAACTGGGTGGACGACAAAAGCACCGACTACCGCAGCAGAGCTTTCTACAAAATGCAGCGCAACCTGTTCCGTTTTGCCGCCGACCTGCAGGGCCGCATCGTCGGGCATTTCTTCTGGAATGTCGGTGTCGGAGTGTTGAACTACCGCAACGGCACCATAGACCTAGAACGTCTGAACAAGAACAAGGAGGCAGCGGATGCGCTGCCCGCCGTTGCCACGCTCTACGACAGATACGTGCAATGGGGGCTGGTAAAGGCCAACGAAGCACAGGGCGGCACGCATCCATACCTTCATGCCGGTGCCACCTACGACACGCGCGACCGTCAGCAGAATCCACAGAGCGGCATACACGCCAACGCATTCCTTTCCTACACTGCCGCCTTTGGCGACCAAGGCGAATATAACAACCTGAAGATTAACGCCACCTGGCATCACTTTCTGCCGCTGTGGCGCAAGACATACATCCTTAAGAACGGCAGCCGGCAACAGTGCAATGTGATTACCTTCGCCTACCGCGTGGGACTGCAGCAGTTGCTGGCAGGCGGCAGCCCGTACTACCTTAACAGCTACCTCAACCAACTGTATCTGCAGCGCGTGCTATACGAAGGGCTGGGCGGTGCCAACAGTCTGCGCGGCATCATGCGCAACCGCATTCTCGGCGACGGTTTCCTGTATGGCAACGTGGAGCTGAGGGCACAGTTGTTCCGCTTCTGCGTGGGAAAAGAGAACTTTTACATCGGCATCAACCCCTTCCTGGACTGGGGCATGCTAACGCAACGCAGGAAGGCCTACACGATGACGAAAGACAACAAAAGCATACCCAGCCAAACAGAGGAGCAGCAGAGGGGTGGCGTGGACGCTGCCACCCTCGCCGCCATCACCGCCAGCGGCGAGCGGCAATACGACTACTTCGTGCCCACGCCGGACGACGGAGAAAGTGTGGAGCAATGGCATCGGCTGCATTTCGGCACCGGCTGTGGTCTGAAGATAACGATGAACGACAACTTCGTTCTCAGCATAGACTGGGCACGGGCACTCAAAGAGCAAGACAACAGCAAGTCCGGCAACCTATACATCAAGATGGGATATATGTTCTAAGCTACCCCTCCACGTTTACAATATAGTAATTCTTCTTGCCTTTCTGGACGAGGATGCTGCCGCATGAGAGAACGTCATCGTTCGTGAGGGTGCAGGCCTCTCCCACCTTTCCTTTGTTCACGCTGATACTGTTCTCCTTGAGGGCACGGCGAATCTCACCCTTGCTGGCAAACATCTTCGTGTGGGTGGCTGCCAGGTCTATCAGGCTTACACCATCGGAGAGGAGGCTGCGGCTCACTGTATACTGCGGCACACCTTCAAACACGCTGATCAGGGTCTCCTTATCGAGACTGTTCAACTGCTCCGTAGTGCCTTTGCCGAAGAGCAACTCGCTGGCAGCCATCGCCGCCTCGTAGTCTGTCTCGCTGTGTACGCGACAGGTAATGTCCTTGGCCAGTGCCCTCTGCAGTATGCGACGTTCGGGTGCCTCGTTGTGTAGGTGCTGCAACTCGTTGATTTCCTCCTCGCCAAGGAGCGTAAAGATGCGGATGTACTTGGCAATATCTTCGTCGCTGCAGTTCAGCCAGAACTGGTAGAACCTGTAAGGACTCGTCTTGGCAGGATCCAGCCACACGTTGCCGCCTTCCGTCTTGCCGAACTTGGTGCCGTCGGCCTTCGTGATAAGAGGACATGTCAAAGCGAAAGCCTCACCTCCTTCCATGCGGCGTATCAACTCTGTGCCAGTGGTGATGTTGCCCCATTGGTCGCTGCCACCCATCTGCAACCTGCAACCCTTGGTGCGGTAGAGCGTCAGGAAGTCGTAGGCTTGCAACAACTGATAGCTAAACTCGGTAAAGGAGATGCCTGTCTCCATGCGCTTCTTCACGCTATCCTTTGTCATCATGTAGTTCACGGTGATATGCTTGCCTACGTCACGTATGAAGTCCAAAAACAGGTAACCCTTCATCCAGTCGTAGTTGTTCAGTATCTCCGCTCCGTTCACAGGACTATCGAAATCCAAGAACTTCTCCAGCTGGTGTTTTATGCACTGCACATTGTGCTGCACCTCTTCCACCGTCAGCAACTTGCGCTCTGCCGCCTTGAAGGAGGGGTCACCTATCATTCCCGTAGCGCCTCCCACCACTGCCAACGGCTTGTGTCCCGCCATCTGCAGATGCTTGAGAAGCATGATGGACACCAGATGCCCTATGTGCAAGGAATCTGCGGTGGGATCTATGCCTACATATGCTGTTGTTACTTCTTTGGAGAGTTGTTCTTCGGTGCCGGGCATCATGTTGTGGATCATGCCACGCCACTGAAGTTCCTTAACAAGATTTTTGTTCATTGTATTATTGTATTTATGCATACCCCAAAAAAAGAAGAATGCCTCGTCTCTGCAATTGTTCCTCTTGGAGGCGCGGCGGGACTACCAGGCCCCCATGCATGCCGCTGGTGCGTAAAAAAAGAGGTATCACCTTGCTAGCAATACCTCTGTCTGACATATCTAATTATTATTACTTTACAATCAGTTTGGAGGCTGCTGCCTGGCTTCCGCTAACTACATTGATAAGATACATGCCGTGGGCCAGCTTGGTGCAATCCAGTTTATAGTTGTTAACGCCTGCGGCCAGTTTGCCCAATTTTTCGCTGTACACCATATGGCCGGAGATGTCGAACACACGCACCACAACGTTGGCATCGCTGGCCATCATTATTTCCACGTTGGCTTCGTTCACGGCGGGGTTGGGATACACGCGTACGCTATTCGTACCCTTGGTGACGGTGGTGATGCCGGTCCAGTAGTTGGTGTCTACGATTTCATTCTCGTGGTCTGTCACGTAGGAGGTGTCCATGAAGATGCCACGACCATAGGTGCCGTAATAGATGGCATAGGGGTATTTGGTCTTGGCGAAGCAGTAGGTAACGGGATTAATGCCATTGTGCCGCACATAGCTCACGCTGGGCAGAGCAGCGGTCTGCTGCACGATGCTGGTGACAGGGACGCCCTTGAAATCGCCATATTTTTTCCAGGTGGGAGTGCCGGTGATGGCATCGGCTTTGAAGACGCCCTTCTCGGTGCCGATCAACACGTTACCCTTGGTGTATTCGATAAGTGCGCTGTACACGGGGTCGTTGGTGGAGAAGCCCTGCTCGCTGTTGCTGCAGTTGAGCTCGCGGATGGCGTAACTGTCGGTGGTTGCATTGCTGATTACCACCACGTTGGCTTGGTTGTTATTCACATAGCCGCCGAAAGTGGCCACGAGGACATCCTTGCCGTTGCGTTTGTCCACAGTAAGGGAGGTGATGGGTCGGTCGAACTCGTAGCTGCCGTCTGCCTTAAAGAAGGTGTCCAGCACGGTAATACGTTTACCTACGACGAACTCGGAGTTGAAGCCCAGCTGCTGAGCCATGATGCTGGTGTTACCGACATTGGCGGCGGATATGTTGCTGACACGATATATACGGCTCTTTCCAGTGGAAGGCTCTTCCATGCCCAGAAACAGAGCGTCGCAGTCGTTGGAAACGGCAATCTGACGTATTTCCAGTGTGTCGTGGTACTTGTCGCCGCGGAGTGCCTGAAACACGGTGTACCAGCGCATCCAGGTGGGTTCGGCGTAAGCGATGTCGTACACTTTATGGTAGTCGGAAGGAGAGCAGGTCATCAGCACCTGAGGTGTGCCATTGTTGGATTTGCTGACGATGAACAGGCGGTTGGCGATGGGATTGTGGACCTTGTGGTTCATCTGGTTCTTCACTGTGAAACTTTTGGTGAAAGCATACTTGAAGGGGTAGTCGAAATGCGCGGGGGAAGGCACCAGCACGGTGTCGCCCGCCTGGATAACGGCGTTGCCTCTGAGGGGCTTTACCTCGCCGCCTTTGGCGATATAGGTGCCCAGGGTGTCGAGGGTAAATTCGACACTGTCGTTCCAGTTGGTGTTGGTGGTGGTTTCCCACATCACCATTCTGGGCCGATACGAGGAGCTTGCCGCCTGATCTGTTGTGAATTTGGCACCGTAAGTCCAAGTCTGTGCATTGGTGTAGTCGTTATAGTCGGCGTAGCTGCGGCCGAACACGCCGTTGTCGCTGCTCACGAAGATGCCCCGACGTTCCTGAGGCACTACTTGCTGGAACATGGTGGTGGCAACATCGCTGCCACTGCCCTGCCAGGCGATGTTTGCCATGTGATTTAGGCGGCTGGTATGGTCGTACCAGCTGTTGTTCACATTACCGCCATCGTGGTTCATGCGGGACTGGATGAGAGGCACTGCGTTCTTCACGGCACCGCCCAGCAGGCTGCCGTCGGGAGCCACGGCGATATTGTTGAACTGAACGGTGTTGAAGCCATTATTCAAAGAGGAGAAAGTTCTACCATTGGAGCTGAAGATGCCGCCGTCGGTAGCCAAATAATATGTCACTCCGTAATTTGCGGTGTCATAAATATAAGGTACTATAGCATTGATTCCAGAATGCAGGTACTGAGGGTTAAAATACACTGTGCCCATAAAGTTGCCTCCGTTCAGTTCGTTTTCGGAGTAGGAAATTTTGTTCCACAGATAATAGGCGCCTTCCACATATCCCTGGCCTTCCCACAGGGTAGCACCGCCAACGAGGATGCGACTGTGGTTGAATGGGTCCACCGCTACCGAGTTGTTGGTCCATCCCGTGGTGTTGGCATTGAAGGGCAGCACGGTGGAGGTGGTGAGACGCATCCAGGTCTGCTGGTCATGCGTCAGGAACACGCCGTTGGTTAAGCCGGCCTTGTCCGTGGCAACGGCATAGAGGAACATGCGGTTGTTGGAATAGGCAACTGCCAGTTCTATACGTGCGGCAGAGTCGCCGAAGGTGACGGCTGAGTTTGTCATCATGGTCTCAGTTGTGCTGCGGTCTTTGATGTTACCAATCTTGTGTATCGTGCTGCCCATGGAGAAGAAGCCAATGTTTAGACTGGGTATCAGCTCGATATCCTGCACAGCGCCGTCGCATACTTTCGTGGGGATGCCCAGGGCTTCGCCGCTGTTGCCGGTCATTAGATATAGGCCTGTGGTAGTACCGACATAAAGATATGCCCTACCGTCACGGTCCATATATGCCAAACGGTTGATGTAGGAGAATGCGCTGTTGGAACGCGGGTCGGTATTGGCTACGGCAGTGATAGTGTTGCTGGCCATGTCATACTCAAAGATACCGTGGCCCATAGGAGCGAAGAGATTGTAGTTGACGGCATGATTGTAATAACCCTCGCCGGTAGCAATGTAAATCTTATTGTTGGAAGCGAGCACCATATCGGAAATAGGCAGGGTTACCTCTGTACCGTTTTCGAAGTAGGGGACATATTCCCATTGGGCGTTGCCGGTTCTCTTGTAGAGGCCGCCGGCCACGCTGCCGGCATACAGCACAACTTCGTTGTTGTTGCCAGGAACGGCTAGTAAGGCACGAGCACGGCCACCGATGTTGTCGGGTCCAATTTCGATCATGCTTGCGTTCTGGTAATTGGCATTTGTTTGGGCATCAACAATACCCACAGATCC
>CAMURW010000056.1 GCA_947097635.1 uncultured Bacteroidales bacterium | reverse complement strand
AGGTTACTACAACCACATGAACAACCTGCTGGAATACCGCGACGGCGCCAGCTTCTTCAACAACAGCCAAGGATGGGAGAAGAAAGTGGTGATGGGAAAAGGATGGAGCTACGGCATAGAGTTCCTGGCACAGAAGAGCGTGGGCAAATGGACAGGATGGGTGGCATACACCATCAGCAACAGCATGAGGCAGTTCGACCGCGAAGGCATGGAACTGAACAACGGAGAGGCATTCCCCGCCAAATACGACCGCCGCCACAACATCAGCATAGTATTGATGTACAAGAAGAGCGACCACTTCGACATCAGCGCCACATGGATATACAACACCGGTAACGCCACCACGCTAGCCATGCAGTATTTCGAAGGCAACGAGGACGCACGGCAGCCATACAGAAATTACGACAACTACAACGGCCAGTCCACTCCCTACATAGAACACCGCAACAATTACCGCATGCCCGCCTACCACCGCATGGACATAGGCATGAACTTCCACAAGCAAAAGAAGCATGGCATACGCACATGGAACATCAGCATATACAATGTATACAACCGCAAGAACCCCTTCCTTATCTACACTGGCAACAACAGTCCCTGGGGCTACTACGGAAGCAAAAAACTGGTGAAACTCAGCATCTTCCCCATCATTCCCAGCGTCTCCTGGAACTTCAAGTTCTAAGTCGCACAACAATGCCCCATAATAGTCTCCGACCATCGTTCCTAGCACAGACCGCATCATATACGCCCCACACCTCCCAAAAGACATCAATAATTAATATTCCCAGCAAATCATGAAAACAGCCAAATTATTCATACCCCTCGCCACCACGGCCCTGCTGCTACTGGCATCCTGCACGGAGCCTATCGAGTTTACCGGCGAGGAGACCAACCCCATCGCCGTGATGCAGGCCACGGCGACACAGGACAGCACCTTCCAAGTGCACCTTACCTGGAGCCGCTTTTTCCTGGACGACGGCTACGCATTCCCCAATATCGGCAACGCCGACGTACAGCTGACGGTGAATGGCGTGGCACAGCCACTGCTGAACTGCGACAGCGGCAGATATTACTTCGGACACCGCCCTCAATCCGGCGACACGATGCTGCTTACTGCCAAAGTGCCAGGCTACGAGCGTGGCATCCTGAGAGCACAGACAGTGGTGCCGCATGAGCCACAGATAGCACTGGAAAGCTGCACCATAGACAGCTCAAACAGCAGCGGATACAACAAGGAATTCAACGTCGCCATCACGCTAAGGCTCGACGACCCCTCCACCGAAGAGAACTACTATTCCATCAAATTGCTTTACAACGAGAAAACCAACTACGGCAACACCCAAGGGTACTTCGTCAAAGGCTTCAACATCAACGACCCCCTGATAACAGGCACAAACTCAGCAATGGACATTCTCATAGGCGAAGGCTCGACCACACAGGATTTCCGAGAGATGCTTTTTTCCGACCAGAACGTCAACGGCAAGAGCCACAACATCACCATCAACGCAAAATTCTACGCCTACCGTAACGATGATGTGTCTGGTAACGACGACAGCACCAGCTACTATTGGCACCAGTATCCCGACACTGTGATGGCGGTGGTGAAAAGCCTCAGTGCCGAAGAGTACCGATACATCCAAAGCTCACAGGCTGCCAAAAAAAACGACGGCAACTTCTTCGCCGAGCCCGTACAGGTAATCTGCAACGTAGAAAACGGCATAGGACATCTCGGCGCCGTATCACTCAAGAAGATAATTATCAAGAAATTCCACTAACCACCACGATATTCCATGTCACCCGTGCCCCCTGCGGGGCACGGGTGACATGTCGCACAAAACTCTAATGCACATTCTCGTCACAGACCACTGCCACCCCGTGCTGACACAGAAGCTCGTAGCTGCCGGGTTCAACGTCACAGAACGCACGGACTACACCTACGACACCCTCAAGAAAGCCGCACACGACTACGACGCCCTGGTGGTGCGCAGCAAGATAAAGATAGACCAGCCATTCCTGGCTGCCAACCTCCATCTGCGTTGCATAGGCCGCCTGGGGGCCGGCATGGATGCCATCGACATCAACTATGCCGAACATCACGGCATTCGCTGCCTCAACAGCCCCGAGGGCAACCGGGACGCCGTGGGAGAACATGCCGTAGGGCTGCTACTGGCACTGTTCGACAAGATATGCATCGCCAACAACGAGGTGCGACAGGGCCTTTGGCATCGTGAAGAAAACCGCGGGCTGGAGATTAAAGGCAAGACCATAGGCCTCATAGGCTATGGCAACATGGGACAAGCCTTTGCCAAACGCCTCTCCGGCTTTGACTGCCGTGTTATCTACTACGACAAATACCACCCCACCCCTGCCGAGGACAACGCCCTCGACCTACTCGGCTATCATTCCCACAGCCTTGAAGCAGAAAACGTAACGCTGGCACAACTGCTACAGCAGGCCGATGTCATCAGTTTCCACGTCCCCCTCACGGATGAGACCCACCATTACCTAAACGATGCCTTTGTGGAAGCCTGCGCCAAGCCCTTCTTCCTCGTCAATACCTGCCGAGGCGCTGTAGTACAGACCGACGCTCTTGTCAAAGGCCTCGAACGCCGCAAGATACTTGGCGCAGCCCTGGACGTGATAGAATACGAAGACATGACCAAGGATGGCCTGCACCCAGACACCCTTCCTCCACCCCTTCGCTACCTGCTGGACAGCCCTCACACTGTTCTCACGCCTCATGTGGCAGGATGGACGCAGGAAAGTCGCTACAAACTCGCCTCATGCCTTGCCGATAAAATCATCGCACAGCTCCAAACCACCTAAAAAACATCCCATGCTAATCGTACAGAACTGCATCATCAGCGAAGACATCGCCGAAGTCTGCTTCTCTTGTCCTCTCCATCAGTGCAAGGGGGAATGCTGCGTGGAAGGCGACGCAGGAGCACCTCTCACCCACGAGGAAGTAACGCTGCTGCCACAGCTGCTGCCACAGATAGAACCCTACATGACAGAGGCCGGCAAAAAGGCCGTGCACCAACAAGGCATCAGTGAACCCGACTGCACCGAAGAGCCCTGCACTACCCTCGTGGACGGCAAGGAATGCGCCTTCGTCTTCTGGCAGGACGGTATGGCACTATGTGCCATCGAAAAAGCCTACCGCGAAGGCAAGATAGACTTCAAGAAACCAGTCTCCTGCCACCTCTACCCGCTACGACTGGCAGACTCTGGCGAATTAATCGCCGTCAACTACCACAGATGGGAGGTGTGCCACTGTGCCTTGCTGGCTGGAAAACAGCAATGCGTGCCACTCTACAAGTATCTCAAGGAATCCCTCGTACGCCGCTTTGGGCAGCAGTGGTATGACGAGCTGGTAGAAGTTTGCGACAACTATCTTTCTCGCAAAAAAACATAATTATAAAAAATATCGTACCTTTGCAACTCAATTCGACACGGGCCTCACAGCATAACAGGGTGTCCATTAGCACGATAACAATGCTTTCAGTACCGAAATGTCCCCATGTTCTGCCTTCCCGCCCACGAATTCCCACACCGAACCTCACATGGAAAATCATAATCCCTAACAATAGATGGAACAAGCGACAAGAAAACGGACCTGGATAATCTTTGGCATCATTGGACTGCTGCTTATTGCCGACCAATGGCTGAAAATATGGATAAAGACACACCTGCAGATTGGTGATGAAATACCCCTCATCGGCAATTGGTGCAAGCTGCTGTTCGTGGAAAACGAAGGCATGGCCTGGGGATTCTCGTTTGGAGGAGCAGCAGGCAAATACCTCCTTTCCGTCTTCCGCCTCGTGGCCAGTGGCATACTGCTATACATCATCGTTCGCATGGTGAAACACGCCAAGCCCTGGATGCCGCTCATCTGCATAGCGCTTATCTTCACCGGTGCCGTGGGCAATCTCATCGACAGCTGCTTCTATGGCCTCATCTTCAACGACAGTTACTACCAGATAGCCCATTTCGTGTCCTGGGGCTCTGGTTACGAATCGTTTCTGCAAGGACGCGTGGTGGACATGTTCTACTTCCCCGTCATCGACACTTATTGGCCGGAATGGATGCCCCTCGTAGGCGGCCGTCACTTCGAGTTCTTCAATGCCGTCTTCAACATCGCCGATGCCTGCATCACCGTGGGAGTGATAGCACTGCTCATCTACTACCTTTGCCAGTCCAACGACAAAGGCAGCGATTCCGCAGGCATCGCCACCTCAGGCTTCCCATCAGCAACAGACGGCGTGGCCAAGGAACTCAATTAGTGCACACTATACGAAAACATGAGGCCGATTTTTGTAAATAGAAGCATTTTTTAGAGCAAAACGAGAGACAATTAACACCCACGCAGCAAAAAAAATCTTTACGTAACCTACTGAGAAACAAAGAATATTTCCCAAACCAAATAATGCGTAACATTTTTTTTTGGCAGATAACAGAAAAAGTTGTACTTTTGCACCCGATTTGAGAGAGAAAATTGTGTTGATGGCGTCGTAGCTCAGTTGGTAGAGCAGAGGACTGAAAATCCTTGTGTCACTGGTTCAATTCCAGTCGATGCCACTGCAAAAAGGAAGTACAGCAATGTGCTTCCTTTTTGTTTTCTCCCCCCTCCCCCTGCATACCCTCAACACCCTTTCCCATTTAAAAACATACACCCTTTCCCATTTAAAAACATACACCATCCCATTTAAAAACATACACCATCCCATTTAAAAACATACACCCTTTCCCATTTAAAAACATACACCATCCTAAAAAACACAATCCTTCTTACGAACTTTACAAAATCTATAAACTTATTTATGCACACAACACCCATACAGGTCCGCTTCAACGATATTGATATGATGGGCCACGTAAACAATGCCATCATCATGGAATACCTGGACCTTGCCAAGTCCTACTATTTCGCTGCCGCCGGCATCCCTGTTACACCGGAGGAAGGCGACTTCACTGTCATGGTGGTGCACCACGACATCGACTTCAAGCACCAGATACGTTACCACGACCGCGTGGAAGTGCTCACCCATACCTCGCACCTCGGCAACAAAAGCATAGAGGTGACGCTGCAGGTCCTCGCCAACGGCCACCCTGCCTGCATTTGCCGCACAGTGCTCAGCGGCTACCTGCGCAGCACGGGCACCAGTGCACCCATTCCCGAAGACCTCAAACTGATGGTGCAGCGCTACGATGCCATGCATTAAGAGCCTTTCGGTGGAAAGACACGCCAGGCACGAGTGGCATCTCCTGCCAGTTACGCGTGCGCTATCTGCTGCATATTGGTAATCAGAAGGCTGTCTGGAAGTATGGCACAGCTGTCCAGCACAACGTGCGTCAGCCGCTGGTTATTGTTTTCGTTCACCACGTTCACCAGCTTCCATTCGGAGGCTGCATCCTTGTATATCAACCGATAGTCCTTGGTGGGGGAATAGTAAAACACGTCGCACCTCCTCGCCACCAGCCGCACTGCGTCAGCCGCAGTATCCTCATGCCGCTCTATTTCGCTAATAGCCAGCATGTATTCGCAACCCTTCACCGTCTCCGCCGCCTTCATGTAATATGCCTTCTCCTCGGGGTGTTCGTGCATCAGTGCCGTTAGTTCCTCCCGCGAGTGCGCCCAGCAATATCTCCTACCAGTCTTCTGCTCTATGTAGTGGTCCATAGTGCGCACGTCGACACTTGTGATATGTTTACCCCACTGCGTGGACCAATACAGATCGCCGTTGCACACCAAAGAGTTCTCTGGCAACGCGTCGAAATACTTTGCGTGTATCAGTTCGTCCAGCACGGCAAACCGGTTCTGGCTGCGCATCCATTCCCTAGACAGGTTGTCATTGGAATATCCGGTCACTATGGTGGCACCGGCCACTAGCAAGAAGAGGCAGCACCGCACCGCCGTGCTTATGGCTTTCCTATGCCGCGCCACTTTGTCAACATATATTAGCAGCAACAGCAGTGCCAGCATCAGGAAGAAATATGCGAAATACGATGTCACGTATCCCTTCATCCAGCCATACCAGTCCATGTTATACTTCCTCACGGCGGCTATCAGCACATGCGACGCAAATGCCAGCAGCAGTGCCGCTCCAATGCCCGTCCATATGTTGCGAAGGCTCAGCCGGACATCTTTGACAAAAGCCACTGCCAGCCCCGCCACTATCATCGCACAGAGATATGTCACTGCCGGAGCATGCGTCAGCGCAAACCACAGGCCGTCCTTGCTGCCCCCCGTCAGCAGCGTGTTCACGCCCATATCGGAATGTTGGAAGAAGAATATCTGTGTGGGCAACATCAGTTCAGTACAGCGATACAGCAGCACAAAGAAATGCCCAAGACTGAAGGCACCGGCTGCCGCGCCTCTGCCATAGTATGGGTTCGTGTCGTCGCCCGCCGTCACGCTGATCCTGTACACCGCATATATGGCCACATACGTCAGCACCGCCAGCAGCAGGGGCATTGCCTCCCTATAGAAAGTTCTGTCCTTCAGCACTCCCTTGCCTGCTCTACGCCAATTTCTCGCCGCAATATACAGCCAGAAAAGCACCAAGAACACCACATACTGCTCGTAGAACAACATTGCCACAAACGCCACCACGGCGCTACCTATCGCCCATCCATACTTGCCGCCCTCGGTGTATTTGATAAACATCAGCACGGAGCACATCAGCAACGTAAAGCTGAAGGCGAAGAAGAAGGGATAGGCGATGAAGGGAAGATGATGATTGCAAGAAATGGGCGTAAAGGCAATGAGCAGCAGCAGCAACGTGGCACTCAGCGCCTTGCTTTTCATCACCTTCCATGTCAGGTAGGCAAAAACACAGTAAGCCACCAGCAGCGCTCCGTGTTGCACCACCTTGGTGAAATAGAAATTATCCACCCAGTAGGGAACGCTGTAGAAATATTTAGTCAGCAAGTAATAAAAACGTCCCTGTGTGGCGGCGGTCCAGCTGGCGGCCTGCATCATGTCTCTTATCCCTCCCCGTGTGGTAAGATAGAAATCAATGTCGTCGCCCGTAGTGAAGCCCACGCCGAAAAAAGGGATGAGCGAAATCACCGCCACCACCACGAACAGCAGGCCATACAATAAGTTTTCTCTCTTTTTTAGCATCTTGTGAAGCATAGTCTTGGTTTGTTAGTTTATTACCGTGAGCTCTCCCTTCAATGTGCCTATTGGGAAAGGAGACGCGCTCGGAAGGCATCTCGTCCGCGTTTCATGGCGTTTTTCACACCTTACTCCACTGTTATTTCGTAGATAGTGCCCGCGGCATCCTCGGTGGGATAGGGTATGGAGCCTTGCTCGAACACCTGAGGAGGCCAGAATTCGGAATAGTGATATTCCTGTGTCACGATGGGCAGCATCTGGTTGTTGGGAATCGCAGTGAAGCTGTCGTCCATATACGATACCATCCGCAGATGCTCCATGTCCCTGCCCACGTACCATGCAATGCTCTTCGGTGTCCATTCTATCACGTAGTAGTAGGGTTGCAGGAAGATGTCGTTGCTCACCTCCACCTTCGACGTCAGCGCGCGGTAGTTGGTGTACCAGCGATTGTAGGTGAACCGTTGCCGTCCATGCTTGCGTTGGAAGCGCAGATGCTTCTTGGTCACGTATCCATTATCGTTGCAGGCTAGGTCCCAGTTGGTGGCTGCCAGCACGATATTGTTGCTGCCCAATGGCTTATAGTTCTTCGGTGGTTCTTCTCCCGGCCAGTACTTCGAGGTCTTGACCATCTCTATGTCTATCTCGCTGTACGACGTGGTCCCTTTCCTATCGACCACCTTGCCATTGTCCCTTTCGCTCACCACATATCCCGTGCCGCTGCGCCTCCGACTGTTCCAAGGCAGGTCGCTTTCATAGATAAGCCATGCCGCGTTGGTAAGGCCATTGTACGCGCCGTTCTTATTCAGCAGGGGGGCAAACTTTATCTTGAAGATGAAGCGTCCGTAGGTGAACCCCACGCGCGAGCGCACGCCCACGCTCTCCTTGCGTGGGTGGCCGTCCTTGTTGCCGGGGTTTACGATAACGATGCTATGGTTGCGGCACGCCACTGTACGTCCAGGCTGCGATGTTATCACAGGA
>CAMURW010000055.1 GCA_947097635.1 uncultured Bacteroidales bacterium | reverse complement strand
ACTTTCGCGAGGGTCTCACTGCCATCATCAGCGTAAAGGTGAGCGAGCCACAGTTTGAAGGCCAGACCAAAACCAAGCTGGGCAACACCGAGGTGAGAGGCGCTGTGGACAGTGCTGTGAGCGAAATGCTGAACAACTACTTGGAGGAACATCCCAAAGAAGCCAAACTGATAGTGGACAAGGTTGTGCTGGCAGCACAAGCCCGCCAAGCCGCCCGCAAAGCACGCGAACTGGTGCAGAGGGGCAATGCGTTCAGTAATACAGGGCTGCCAGGCAAGTTGGCGGACTGCCAGGACAAAGATCCCAGCGTGTGCGAGATATTCTTCGTGGAGGGCGACAGTGCCGGCGGAAGTGCTAAGCAGGGACGCAATCGAAAATACCAAGCCATCCTGCCCCTGCGTGGCAAGATATTGAACGTGGAGAAAGCCATGAGACACCGCGCCTTCGAGAGTGAAGAGATAAAGAACATATACACCGCCCTGGGAGTCACCATTGGCACCAACGAGGACAGCCAGGCACTGAACATGGAGAAGCTACGCTACCACAAAGTCATCATCATGACCGACGCCGACGTGGACGGCAGCCATATTGATACGCTGATGCTCACTTTCTTCTTTCGCTATATGCCCGAGCTGATAGAGAACGGCTATGTATACCTCGCCACGCCTCCCCTATACCAGGTGAGGAAAGGCAAACGCGGCATATATTGCTGGACCGAGGACGACCGCCTGCGCGCCATTACGGAACTGGGCGGCAACGTGGACGAAGTGGAAAGCAACGCGATCGGCAAGGACAGGAAAAGCGGCATTAGCGTACAGCGCTACAAAGGTCTGGGCGAAATGAACGCCGAGCAGCTATGGGACACCACCATGGATCCCGAAAGCCGCGTGCTGAGACAAGTAACGATAAGCAACGCAGCCTCCGCAGACCACGTATTCTCCATGCTGATGGGCGACGACGTGCCGCCCCGCCGCGAGTTCATAGAACGCCACGCCACCTACGCTAATATCGACACTTGATAAGAGTTCATATAAGTTTTGGTTTCCTTAATGTTCATAAAGCCTAAATAAGTTGAATATGGGTAAACGCAATTTATTATTGATAAGCAACAGCACCATGCGAGGCGAATCCTATCTGGGTTGGTGCAAAGATATGATTGCCGACTTCTGCCACCGGCACAATGTGAAACGTATGCTCTTCGTGCCCTATGCCGGCGTTAGCCTGGAGGAAGGTGGCTTGACCAAAAGCTACGATGCCTATGAAGCCAAAGTGCAGAAAGTATATGCCGAATTCGGTGTGAAACTCACCTCGGTACACCACAAGGCTCTGCCCGTGAATGCCGTTTACGACACCGACGGCGTGGCCGTTGGCGGCGGCAACACCTTCCACCTAGTGAAGGAGCTGCAACGCACAGGCTTGCTGCAAGCCATACGCCAGCGTGCCTTCGACGGTCTTCCCTATATGGGCTGGAGTGCCGGCAGCAACGTGGCAGGTCCCACACTCTGCACTACCAACGACATGCCTATCGTGCAACCCGCCAGCTTCGAGTGCATGGGTATCGTACCATTCCAAATCAACCCCCACTATACCGACTTCTTCGACCCCAAGCATGGCGGCGAAACACGCGATGACCGCCTGAAAGAATACATCACTGTGAACCCCAAAGTCACCGTGGCAGCCATACGCGAAGCCACTGCCCTACTGCTGGAGAACGGCAGGCTCGCACTCGTCGGCAAGCCCAACAAGATGAAGGTGTTCAAGACCAAGATGGATAATATCAAGGAGTATTGCCTGAACGACGACATCAACTTCCTGCTGAAAGCATAACAGTAATACACTTTTTTAGGGCTACTTGCCCCTACCTCCACACAGAGGCAGGACAGGTAGTCCTATCTGTTTCTACCTATCCGTTTCCCTAATAATATCCCATAACCAATATTTATCAGTATTTTTCTGAAAAATGAAATATTTAGGAGCTCATGTTAGTGCCAGCGGCGGCATTGGCAACGCCGTACTTAACGCCAAAAAAATCGGTGCCAACGCCTTCGCACTCTTCACCCGAAACCAGCGGTCGTGGACAAGCAAACCACTGACTGCCCAAGAGATTGCCACATTCCAGCAGCTGATACGGGACCTTGACTTTCTGCCACAGCACATCCTGCCCCATGACAGCTATCTCATCAATCTGGGCACCCCGGACGAGGAACTGCTGCAAAAAAGCCGCGCCGCCTTCCTGGACGAGATGACACGCTGCCAGCAGCTGCAGTTGCCACTGATGAACTTCCATCCCGGCAGCCATCTGAACAAGATAGCCCCCGAGGCTTGCCTGGACCAGATAGCACAGGAGATAAACATGGCACTGAGCAAAACGGAAAGCGTTACTGCGGTGATAGAGAACACGGCAGGACAAGGCACCAACCTAGGATGGAAATTCAGCCAAATAGCACGCATTATCGACGGAATCGACGACAAAAGTCGGATAGGAGTATGTATTGACACCTGCCACGCCATGGCGGCAGGCTACAACCTGAGGAACGAGGAAAGCTACAAGACGACATTCGACGAATTCGACCGCGAGATAGGACAACAATACCTGAAAGCCATACATCTCAACGACAGCAAAAAAGACGTGGGAAGCCATGTGGACCGCCATGAATGCATAGGACAAGGGTTCCTGGGGGAGATGTTCTTCCGCCGCTTCATGCAAGATCCGCGCTTCAACGATATGCCCATCATTCTAGAGACTCCCGACCCCACCCGCTGGAAAGAAGAGATTCTGTGGCTTCGTTCTCTGGAATAATTGCTAATGATGAAGATAAAAGAATTTCTCATACGCGCCAGCTACCCCAATTATTATATGGTAACGCTGTTTGCCAAGAAAGGTCACGAAATATTCGAACACGACACCGATGCCCCGGATAACCCCTTGGAAGGCAACAAGCCAGGCACCGTTATCTACACACTGGAAGGCGTGGGAGGCCGCTTCGAATTCCCTCCGCGTTGGTACGATATGTTCTACCTACTGAAATGCCACGCCGAAGAGCGTAAGGAATACCTCAACCTGCTACTGCTGGAACATTACGGCGAAGCGTTGCGTCCCACCGATCAGATGAACCAAACCACCTACCCACGCCACATCCCAAAACTGGAAAATATACGTCATTTCTTTTACGATGCCTGTTGCCGCTATGTGGAGGAACACCCACTGAGCAACGCACGGGAAATCATCACGCCACTCACCCCCGGCCTTTTCAGCGAACAGACAGTAAGCCACAAAGGACGCATGCTGATTGACCTTACGCGCAACTGCTATCCTGTGCCAGACTTCTGTATCCTCACCGCCGATGGCGTGAAGCAGCTGAGGAGTCAGCCGATGAATCTGCTTTGGGTTGCCATCCACGACCTGGAGATAATGACAATGCACACCTTCGGGGGCAAACGTCATCCATTGGTGTTTGCCCTGAGGTGTGCCATGCCGCAATATATTCCCGGTCTAATGCCCACCATACTGAACATCGGCGTGACGCGCACTGCCTACGAAGGGCTGAGAGAAGAACGCGGCGTGGCACTAGCAAACCGTGCATACCTCTCCACGCTGCACGCCCTGCTGGAGATGATGGGGGCAGAACACAAATACGACCGTAACGACATTGAACTCAACGCCGAAGAACAAGAGCAACGCATCGCAGAGATGGAATGCTACGTACGCAACGAGGCAACCGACTGCGATGGCGAACGTCTACTTAGCGATCCCTACTACCAAACCTGGCAACTGGTGCTGCACGTGCTGGATTTCTACAGAAAAAACGAGAACCTGATACTCACTTTCATGCAGGGCAAGCACGCCATTCCTGCACTGATACTGCATCGCATGGTGTGGACCATCGGCAACGAACAAAGTTACCCCGGAGTGCTATACAGCCGTCACAGCCGCACCGGCAAAGGACGGCAGATAGAAAGCTACCGCAATATTTTTGGTGAAGAAATAATGACAGGCGATGTCACCAGCGAGGACCTCTGCTACCAAGACCGCAACGAAATAAAGTTCAGTTTTCCTGCAGTGTTCCATTTCGACCCACTGCTGAAGATGCTGGAGACGCGCTATAAGAGTCCTGTCACTATAGAATTTGCCGTGGAGAGTCGGCCCCACCAGCTTAGCCTCTTCAGCGTGCTGCAACTCAATATGAGCGAAATGACAGGACGTGCGGCATTGTTGTCCGCCATCGATATGTACAACGTGGGGCAAATCAACGAGACCGAGGTCACCGACCTCATCAAGCCTTACCACCTGCGGCAGATAGTCAGTGCCAGCATCGACGAGAAATCCTTCAAGCACATGCAACTGTTTGGACGTGGCCTTAGCGTGCTGCCGCGCACCGCCATCAGCTGCACGCTGTGCTTCTCCCCTGCCCATGCACGCGAGCGCAAGTTGCTAGGAGAGAATGTGTGCCTGTGCCAAGATCGCTTTGTACCCGAAGACACCATCACCTTGAACGAGGTGGATGCAATAATGAGTATGTCGCCAGCAGCAATACACGTGGTGACAGCCTGCCGCGGATACGGCATCCCCGCCTTTATGGACCTCACTAACTATGGTATCAAACGCATAGGCAACACGCTGGTAAACGCCGACGGCTTTGCCCTACAAGAATACGACAAGATAACGTTGAGCAGCAAACAGCAACTCATTTTCAAGGGCGAAGCCGTGTTCAAACCTGCCCGCTTCACCAAGTACTACCATGGCGAACCTGTGGAACTCAACGACAACGAAAAGGTCTTCTTTGAAGATATGCGTAAAAGTTATCAGGCCTACGAACGCATTGTGAGCGGGGAACAGGTAAACTATATTACAGACATTAACAAGCTGGTACGTATCGTACGCGTGGACTTGCGGGGCAAGCACGACAAAGGCATGGAGATAGTAAATTCCTGGTATTCCCAGAACGCCGACCTGTATATTGAACAAGTGTTGGAGAGCCGTATGGGCGATCATCAGGACCAAAGCCGGGTGTTCGACTTGCTAAGCAACCAGCACAAGGTAGACTTCTTCCAGCGTGTGATGCGCATCTGTCGCCGACACGGCATCTGCGGGCTGAAGGCAGGCAGTTTCATGTTGGGACGCTTTGTCGCCAAGCCTCTGCCAGTGTCTGTGTGGCAGAGGCTGGACGCCGGTATCATTGCGTTCCTGCTCAATGAATATGTGATGTATGAAAAGTATCAGATGGTGCTGCAGGAAGTGGGTGAAATGAAAGTGGCACGTGCCCATGCCAGGATAGAAAGCGAGGGCATAGACGACATGGCAATCCATACCTTCGACCTCTACAACTTTGTGCCGCTGCTCTACGCACACCCCGACTGGAACGCCGTAGCCGCACACCTGGAAGCCGACCCCAACCATCTAGATAACACCCACCTGCTGGAGGTGAAGTTGGCACAGCCTATAGAGCAGATCTTCGACATGAGCAAGCCATGGAACAAGGCCAGGATAGAAGAACTGCTGAAGACGCTAAAGTAGGATGCACCACCTTTGGCTGCACAGGGACACACGGGACCAGGGTGGTAGATGAGCGGTGCGCAGATGGTGCGTGCATCTAAATTTGAGGAGGAGGGCATAGGGGAACGGGAGGTCTGTTTAGGCGTATTCCTCTAGACGACGGCGCAGAGCAGCGACAAAGTCGTCAATATCCTGCTCTGTAGTGTCGAAGCTGCACATCCATCGCACCACGTCGGCGGTTTCGTCCCAATCATAGAAGAAATAGTCCTGCTGCAAAGCGGTCCACACCTCGTACCGCAGTTGCACAAACACACTATTCACCTGTACGGGATATACCACTTTGACACCAGGAATGTCCTTCACGGCGTTGTAGAGGCGCTGAGCCATGGCATTGCTGTGCTCCGCATTGCGACGCCATACATCGCTTTCCAGATATCCTATGTATTGCGCTGCCACGAAACGCATTTTGCTGCACAGTTGTCCCATTTGCTTGCGACGGTATTTCATGTCCCTATCCAACTGGGGGTTCAGCACGATACATGCCTCTCCCATCAGCATGCCATTCTTGGTGCCTCCGAAAGATAGCACATCCACTCCGCAGTCCGTAGTTATCTGACGGAAATTGCAGCCCATAGCCACTGCCGCATTGGCGAGACGTGCGCCGTCCATGTGCAGGAACATATCATGATCATGTGCTAGGTTGGCAAGCACTTTTATCTCTTCGAGGCTATAGAGGGTACCCAGCTCTGTGCTTTGCGCGATGCTGATGGCACGAGGTTGAGAATGGTGCTCGAAGCCGAAACCGTGCAGCTGCGTCTTCACCAGTTCGGGTGTCAGCTTGCCATCGGGCGCTGTCACCGCCAGCAGTTTGCATCCCACGAGACGCTGGGGAGCACCGCATTCGTCCACGTTGATATGCGCTGTATGAGCGCACACCACGGCGTGGTGGCTACGACACATGGCATCGATACTCAACACATTGGCGCCAGTGCCGTTGAGCACAAAATACACTCCAGCCTGCTCGCCGAACTCATTCTTTAGCATCGTTGTGGCACGAGCGCAATATTCATCATCGCCGTACGCTAGCGCATGTTCCGTATTAGCCTTGACAATGGCCTCCAACACTTTGAAATCTACGCCCGAGTGATTATCACTACCAAATCCACGTTTCATACAAGCAAGGAGAAAAAATAGTTATTGGAATGTAATATTTATACTGTTTATGATTACCAGCAAAAAAAACTCCATTGGACATTGTTAGGGAGTAACTCACGGTTGAAATCCATGGGAATTAAGATAATCTAAATGAAGGTCCGCAAAATGTCCTAATCTCAAATGATGAAGGGATGTGAAGGAAGTCCAGTGGATTTCCGATAGCCAAAGCGGAGAACAAATAACGTACCGTTTTGTCATGGAGAACACTCCGATCTCTTGGCATCGTGGCGAAGCGTCCTGTTTCTCATCCTTTGGGACGTAATGCAGACAATAACAATCATCTTCATTAACACACTCCCAGAAGAAGTCGCAACTGCGCCTCGCTTGCGTCTGGAATGGGTCGGAACTTCCCGACTCATTCCAGACGCTTCCCTTTGCTCTATGTGCCGATTGCCTCTTGTAACTTGCAGAATTTAAGTCATGAGTACACATAATAAAGTCAAATTATTTCACAAATCGACTTGTGAATTTGAAATAGTGTCTCGCTGGGGGGTGAAAGAGGATTTGTAACCGCCTATGACAAAAAAACAGTGTTAACCTAAAGTTCGTCCCGTTGGTGTATTTTAATGATAACCAATATGGTATTTGTCCATTGTCATCAGGAATTCGTGGTTGTCGCGCGTGCCGCGAATCTGCCTCTGTAGGAACGTCATGGCCTCCACGGAGTTCATGTCTGACAGTTGGTTGCGCATCACCTGGATACGGTTCAGATAGAGGCGCGGGATAAGTAGGTCGTCGCGGCGTGTGCTGCTGGCCACCAAGTCAATGGCGGGATACACACGTTTGTTGGCGAGATTGCGGTCCAACTGTAATTCCATGTTACCAGTTCCCTTGAATTCCTCAAAGATGACATCATCCATCTTACTGCCTGTCTCCGTAAGCGCAGTGGCGATGATGGTGAGGGAACCTCCGTTCTCTATCTTTCGGGCCGCACCGAAGAAACGTTTCGGTTTCTGAAGGGCATTGGCTTCCACGCCGCCTGTGAGCACACGTCCGCTGGCTGGTTGCACGGTGTTGTAGGCGCGTGCTAGGCGCGTAATGCTGTCCAGCACTATCATCACGTCGTGCCCGCATTCCGTGAGCCGCTTGGCCTTTTCCAGCACTATGTTCGCAATGCGCACATGACGCTCAGCAGGCTCGTCGAAGGTGCTGGCAATCACCTCGGCATTTACGCTGCGCTGCATGTCCGTCACCTCTTCGGGACGTTCGTCTATCAGCAGTACCATCAGGTATACTTCGGGGTGATTGTAGGCAATGGCGTTGGCCACTTCCTTCAGCAGGGTGGTCTTACCGGTTTTGGGCTGTGCTACTATCAGTCCACGTTGTCCCTTTCCGATGGGGGTAAACATATCTATGATGCGGGTGGAGATGGTGGC
The DNA here is from genome assembly GCA_947097635.1 of uncultured Bacteroidales bacterium. Classification (GTDB taxonomy): domain Bacteria; phylum Bacteroidota; class Bacteroidia; order Bacteroidales; family P3; genus Colimorpha. The sequence continues at coordinate 21 of CAMURW010000055.1, read as the reverse complement.
GTCGGGAAAGTCGGTGAGTTT
>CAMURW010000054.1 GCA_947097635.1 uncultured Bacteroidales bacterium | reverse complement strand
TCCGAAGGCCTTGTCGCTGGGGAAATACAAACGAAACCTGCTGCTGGCGTTCATATATTAATGAGTTGAACTTCGTAGTTTTTCATGCGGCAAATATGTGCAATTGAAAAAAATCTTGTACATTTGCATTTTGGTTATTTTTCGGAGAAAATCGTTAAGTAACTGACCGATAGGATAGTATAGCGTTGCTTTCCCATTGTCTGCGTGCGCCGTGCAGTCGCATGTTGCCCATTAGGATGATACGCCGAAAGTAGAATTACACCCCAAAGGCTGTGAATACCAGCCACAAGAAAGAGACAAAGTTATGCAAGTGAAATGTAGCATCCCTAAAGGCACGCGAGATTTCCTTCCTCGGGAGATGGCGCGCCGCAATTACATCTTCTCCACCATTCGCGAAGTGTTCAGGACTTTTGCTTTCGAGCCCATCGAGACGCCCTCGCTGGAAAACCTCTCCACGCTGATGGGCAAATACGGCGACGAAGGCGACAAGCTGCTCTTCAAGGTGCTGAACTCTGGAAACTTCATGGAAGGCGTGGATTTCGGCGAGGATTATCGCAAGGTGACACCGAAGATATGCGAACGCGGCCTGCGCTACGACCTCACTGTTCCCTTTGCACGCTTTGTGGTGCAGCACCGCGATGCAGTTACCCTGCCCTTTCGCCGCTACCAGTTGCAGCCCGTGTGGCGCGCCGACCGTCCTCAGAAGGGACGCTACCGCGAGTTCTACCAGTGCGATGCCGACATGATAGGCAGTGACAGCCTGCTGAACGAGCTGGAGCTGGTGCAGATGATATGGCAGGTGTTTCGCAAGCTGGGCATCCACGTGACAGTGAAAATAAATAACCGCAAGATCCTTGCCGGCATAGCGGAGCTAGCGGGAGCACCGAACAAGCTGGTGGACATCACCATGGCTATCGATAAACTGGACAAAATAGGCACAGACAGCGTGCGCGGCGAGCTGAAAGAGCGTGGCCTCAGCGACGAACAGATTCGGTCACTGAACCCCGTCTTCGAGCTGCAGGGCACCGCCGAGGAGAAACTGGATAGCCTGGAAAAGCAGTTTGCTGGCATAGAGACGGGATTGAAAGGCGTGCAGGAAATGCGCACGCTGTTCGGCTACATTGCTGCGGATGCCACAATGGCCGCCGCACCAAAAACCACAGGGTCCAAGCCTTTCGCTACCGAGCTGGACCTGACCCTGGCACGCGGCCTGAACTACTACACTGGTGCCATCTTCGAGGTGAAGGCCAACGACGTGCAGATGGGCAGCATCTGCGGTGGCGGACGCTATGACAACCTCACCGACATTTTCGGCATGCCGGGCATCAGCGGCGTAGGCATCTCCTTTGGTGCAGACCGCATATACGATGTCCTCGCGGAGCAGAACCTCTTCCCCCTCGATCTGGGACAATCGGCCAGTGCCATGTTCGTGAACTTCGGCGACAAGGAGCTGCCTTATTGCATAAGCACCGCTGCCAAGATGCGCCAGGCAGGCATCAGCACGCTGATATACCCTGACACTGCCAAGATGAAGAAGCAGATGGAATATGCCGACCGCAAAGGCATCCCTTTCGTCATCTTTGTGGGCGAAGAAGAGATTTCCGGCAACGCGCTGAAGGTGAAAAACATGAAGACTGGCGAGCAGACTACCGCCACAGCCGCCGACATAGTTGACGTACTCACCGACAAAATTAGCCATGAAGAATAGGCTGCTTACATACACCGTTACGGCATGCTGCTTCCTGCTGCCCCTCGTCTCGTGGGCGCAGGACACTGTGGCGGTCCTCCCTGTCGTGCCAGCGACAGCAGCAGACACTACGCCAATAATGAGCGCCGTCGGCGACAGCATGGCGCAGGGCATTCTCTGCACCTACGCCACTGCATCCTTGCACCGGGAAGACACGGTGGATGCGCTGCACCAGCGCCTCCGGGCGCTGGAGGCTCAGCAGCAGGAACAGCGGCAGCGTATGCAGGTGCTGCAACGCAAGAACGAGCAGCTCACGGCACTCAATGACAGCCTGGTGACTCGCAACGCCCACTTCCAGCAGAGCCTGGAAGTACAGAACGACCTGCTGCAAAGCAAAATAAATATCCTGCAGGAAAAGGAACTGCTGGTGGCGGAGAAGGATGCCCTATACCGCAAGGCACTGCAGGCCAGCAGTCTGGACAGCGCCAAGTTCAACTACGAGTTGCGTGCCATGGAGGCCAGCATCGAAGCCAAGACCAAAGAGGTGGCCATGCTGCAGCGCAACATAGACTTCCGCGATTCCACGCTGAAGGACGAAAAGGTGAACTATGAGCGCCTCTCCATGGAACGCAGGGAGTGCATGCGCATCGCGGACTCGCTACGCGATATTGTGGTGGAAGTGGAAAAGGAGAACGTGCGCAAACAGGAGGAGAACAAGTATCTGGCACAGCGTGCCAAAGAGGCCGAGGAAAAGGTGTACACCGCCACCAACCGCAAGAAGAAGGTGCGCCCAGTGCAAGGTATCGCCATGCGCTTCTTCCGCACGCCGGAACTGGAACTGAGCCTGAACCCCGTCAAGGACGCTGCCGGCCACTACACGGGCACCTACGACAAGGTCATACGCAACCGCAACGAGGGAAACATAGAGTTTGACTTCGTAACGGGAGCCTCGGTGATGCTGTGGGACCTCTCCAAGTATTTCAACGACAAGCCGGACACCATGACCAGCAGCGTTGTAGACCTCCGCAGGTTCGACCAGCAGTTTGCCTACGACTTGGGCTTCTATGTAGCCTTCGGCGGCAGCAACCTCTTCAAGAATTTCTACGTGGGACCCTCGTTCCGTTTCGTGGACTTCTTCTACTTCACCTTGGGTGTCAACGTCTGCGAATACGAGATACTGGCGGAAGGCTACGAAGTCGGCGAGAACGTCCCTCAGGCGTTGTCCATCGGCGATGTCACTGCCAAGACCTGGCTGGTGAAACCTTTCGTCTCTCTTTCCATCGACCTGGATTTCCTATCCTACATCAAGAAGTAGTCAACTATTCCTTTCATAAGTCAGAAGCACCGGAGGGCGCATCAGCCATCGGCATTTCTTTGATGTGCGTTGCGCAGCACTCTTTCGTGATATTATTATTTACAATATTTTTTGCGAATAGAGTTTTTTTCTGCTCTTGGCAGAAAAAGAGTCTCATGGCAGAACGCGGTTGTTTTTATTGTTTTCTTGCATATCGTTTTTATTATATATCTTTGTGAGAATTTTCCTTGTGGGAATTTCGGATTAATGTATTGAAAATGAGTAAGGAGATACGTGATGTTCCTGCCGCCAAGGCGAGAAAAAGGATATGTTATTGGACTACGCGGCAGCCTTGGCTGGTGATGCTGTGGTACTACTTTGTGGCTCTGGCGGCGCTGCTGGTCAGCCAGGGCATCTTTGCCGCCGTGAATGCGGACCTGTTCAACGTGCATGGCGGCATGGAATGGTGGCGCATCGTGCTGGGCAATGTACGCTTTGCTTCGTCGTGCATTGCCATCTTTATGCTGCCTGCCATCGCCGTGGCGTGCGTGGCGCTGTTCGTTCCACGCTGGCAACACGGCCTCTGTGTGGCTTTCCGTTGGTTGTATGGCATCGCCATGGGGGCGATGTTGGCTGCCAACGTGGCCGACACGCCTTACTACCGCTGGACGTTCCGCCGCATGACGTGGGATATATTCTCATACCTGGGCAACGACTTCAACGGGCAGTGGTATGCCATGGCGGTGCAGTTCCTCAGGGATTTCTGGCCTTATTTTCTCCTCTTCTTCGCCTTGCTGGCACTGGTGTTGTGGAGCAGCGGCAGGATGCGGCTGGCATCGGCTGGCGCGCATCGTCGCCGGTGGTACGGCAACGCCGCCGTCGCGGTGCTGCTGCTGGGCATCCTCTTCCTGCTGATACGCAACAACTTGAACTTCCGTGGCTATCCTCTGCGGCCTATGGATGCCAACCATTACGCCAGCAGCGACAACAGTGCCTTGGTAATCAGTTCGCCCTACTCCATCTTCCGCACCCGCAAACACACTAGCCACATCAACCGGCTGAACTTCTACCCCGACGAGGCATCGCTGGAGGCTGTCTTCACTCCCGTCCACACTCCCGCCCCCGCCGTGGCAGTGCAGGCGGTGCTGGACAAGGAGGGCAACGTGATGCCTATTACCAAGAACAACCGCCCCAACGTGGTGCTTATTATCCTGGAGAGCTTCGGCAAGGAATACATCGACGGCGGCTGGGCATCTTTTGTGGACAGCCTCTCCCGCATAGGCACCTCGCTGAGGGGCATGGCCAACGGACAGCACAGCATAGAGAGCGTGCCGTCGCTGCTGAGCGGCATTCCAGCATTGATGGAGGAGCATTTCATCACCTCCACCTATGCTGCCGACAGGCTGCTGTCGCTGCCGCAATATCTGAAGGCGGAGGGCTACAATACCGCCTTCTTTCATGGTGCCTACAATGGAAGCATGAACTTCGACAGCTATGCTAGTCGCATAGGCATTGAGGACTACTACGGTATGAACGAATATCGCAACCCCAAGCTGAACCCCCGTGGCGAGCAAGAGGGCGACTTCGACGGTGTGTGGGGCATCGTGGACGACAAGTTCCTGCAGTTCGCCGCCTACAACCTGGACCATAGGCGACAGCCTTTCTTCGCCACGCTATACACCATTTCTTCGCATCATCCTTACTACATCCCTCCGCAGTATGCAGGGCGTTTCCCCCAAGGACCCATAGACATACTGCAGGCCGTCAGCTATGCCGACTTCTCGCTGCGCTGCTTCTTCGACAGCGTGAAGAGCCAGCCATGGTACAGCAACACCCTGTTTGTCATCACCGCCGACCATGCCGTGCAGCCTCTGGGCGCACGCTACCGCGTGGGTCCTGGAAAATTCATGGTGCCGATGATTCTCTACTGGCCGGATCACACCATCCTTGTTCCTGGCGGGCATCGCAACGCCGCCGGCGGCATAGAGAGCCGACGCGTGATGCAGCAGGCCGACCTTATGCCCACATTGCTGGACCTGCTGGGGATAGCACAGCCTTGTGTGGCATATGGTCGCAGTGCCTTCGACACTGCGGGCTCCTTCCACGCCGCCTTCTTGGGCAACTATCACCTGCTTACACGCGAGGATCGTGTGCTGACATACGACGGCACGGCGTTCCGCAGCTATGACTACACTACTGACACGCTGCTGCAGCACCCTCTGCCGACGGTGAACGCCAGCGACGAGGCGTTGCTGAAAGCCGTGTTGCAGCAATACAACAACCGCATTATCGACAATCGCCTTATGGCGGATAGATAGGCGGTACGTGTTAGAATATTAAAATGGGAATATTACGAAGGCGGCGATGTCCCATAGGGCGTGGGAGACGATAATGGCGGCGAGGTGATGCGGCCACTTCATGTATGCGAATCCCCAAAGGGCTCCGATGACCAGCGCCGCCATGACGAGCATAAAATTGAACGACCAGACATGCACCAGCGCATAGGCAAGGGTGGCAACGATCCAGCCGCCCCAAGCCCCTATGCGTTGGATAAGGCGGTGCTCCACGAAGCCACGCCAGAAGATCTCCTCGGCAGGACCAATCACCAATAATAATAGTAGAGCTATGGCGGTGGCGTTGACGCCGTCGCCGAGGCTGTAGATGGTGTCTACCTGCCCACGGGCGAAGGCGAACATCCACCGCGACACTTTTTCGCCCATGAAGAAGACACCCCAGAATGCTGTTGCCAGGGCCATGCCCAGCAACACCTCGCCCCAGGAAAAGCGTATGTCGTGCAGCCATTCCCTGCATGCCAGCGTAGCATAGGTGCTGAGGATGACGGCAGAGACCGTCATGGAGAGCCAGAAAGGGAAATGTGATGCAGTCCAAGGGCTGAAAATGAGGAACCACAGCAGGGCGGCGATGAGGATGCCTGCCGCCAGCAGGAGATTGTGGCGTGCTGTGGGGGTGGAGGTTTCTTGGCTGGGGAGTTGTTTTGTCATTTCTTTATGCTATGATGGCGGCTATGGCGAGGCCTGCCGCCAGCAGGAGGCTGAACTTCATCTGTAACGCGGCGGTCTTCTGGTCTATGGCGGAGAAGGGTTGCTGGCTGTGCATGAGCGATGCCACCTCCTTGTTCAGTTTGGTGGCGGCTGGCAGTGACAGTAAGGCGATGGCGGCTGTCCACGGTAGCCATCCCAGCATGATGGCGGCGAGGATGACAAGGTGAGGCCCTAAGGTCTCGATGCCGTAGACCCACTGCGATGCCTTGAGCCCTATGAGCATGGCAAAGGTCTTGATACCAGAGACATCGTCCGAAGGAATGTCGCGGGCGTTGTTGGCATGCAGGATGGCCACGGTGACGGGGCCTACCAGCGCCGCTGGCAGCAGCACTGGCCAGTAGAGTGCACCGGCGACTCCCGGGGCACTGGAAACGACGTAACTGATGCCTAGCATGGGCAGGACGGCATATTCCAGCAGGATGTCCAGGTCGCCGAGGGCGTGGTATTTCAGCCAGAAGTAGAAGACCGACAGCAGGATGCCGACGATGCCTATCGGCAGCGTTATCCATCCCGAGCGCAGGAAAATGACGATGCCAATGGCGCAGGCCACCGTGAGCAGCGTAATGCCGTAGCACAGCACCTCCTTTTTGGTGAAGAGGCCGCTGGTGAGAATCTGCACGGACTCCTCGCCAGGCTTGTCGACGTGATGCGTGTAGTCGTGATAGTCGCTGATCAGGTTGCCGCTGAGTTGGAAGAGCATCATCCCCAGCAGTGCCAGCATGGCATTCTGCCAATTCATGATACCGCCTTGCGTGGCGGCGCTCCACCACATAAACATTGTTGCCACTATCACCGCCATGGCACTGGCAGGCAGCGACCAGGGACGTGTGGCAATAATCCAATCTTTGAGGTTTTTTTTCTGTGGCATAAGGGGTTAGAAGAAGAGTTTTGTTGTTGCCAACTTGTCTAGGAAGTGGTTATTCTCCTTGACGTGCGAAAGTATGATGTTGTCGAAGTTGAAGTCTGGGCTGTCCTGCATCTTCACCGTGATGGGCATCACATAGAGCGGCAGGTCTTGTAGCTCGGCGCGCTGTTGTGCGGTGAGGCGTGCCATGTCCTTCTCCGTAGTGACGATGATTTTGTTGCCAGCTGCGATGGCGGCGAAGCTCTTGCGCAGTTGCTGCAGCTCGGCGATGCTAAAGGCGTGGTGGTCGCCGAAGTGGCGCTCGGTGACGGCACCGTATTGCTTGAGATGTTGTGTGAGGCTTTCGGGATGCGCCACCCCTGTCACCACCATGAAGTGGTCCGTGGCCTGCAGTATGCCGTCGTCATGAGGCACCTGCGGATTGGCGGCGGGATAGGGGATGCCGAACTCTATGCTGCTGAAGAACACTTTCTGGTAGGGCAGGGTGTCCAGATCTGTCAAGATGTTGTGCCGCACAATGGGATTAAGGTTGTCAGGCACCTTGGTGACGACGACTATGTTGGCACGGTATTTGCCATTGCGGAACTCGCGCAGGTCGCCGAACGGCAGGATATGATCTTTGTAGAAAGGGTGGCTGTAGTCCGTGAGCAAGATGTTGCAGGAGGGCTTGATGTAGCGATGCTGATAGGCATCGTCCAGCAGTATCACCTGTGGTGCATGGTCTGGCGGCAGTGCCATGAGCCGGCGGACTGCCAGCACGCGTCGCTCGCATACTGCCACGATGATGCCGGGAAACTTCTTTGCCACCATGGCCGCCTCGTCGCCCAGCAGCACCGCGTCCGGCTCTCCTTCGCACATCGCGAAGCCTTTGCTGCTGCGGCGGTAGCCACGGCTGACGTACGCCACGCGATATTGTTGCTGCAGCAGCTGGATGAGATACTCGGTGTGTGGTGTCTTGCCAGTGCCGCCGATGGTGAGGTTGCCGACGCCTATGGTGGTGACGTGAGGTGCCGTGGTCTTTTTCAGCCCTATGGTGAAAAAGAAGTTGCGGAAGGCGATGCCGACGGCATACCACATAGTGATCGGGAAAAGGCACCAGGAAAGGATTTTGCGAGGTGTGGACATGGGTGATGGTGTGTTAGCTTTATAAGGTTAAAAGAAGAATGAACAAGAAACACTGCGGGGCTTCGGTGACTCTGCCTTGTTTATTGTTCATTCTGTGGAGAGACGGGAAAGTGGTGCGAATGTCGCACCTCTCCTGCCTATTTCTTGAAGTAGCGGTCCAGCAAGCCCTGGAAGGCACGTCCGTGGCGAGCCTCGTCGCGTGCCATTTCGTGAACTGT
>CAMURW010000053.1 GCA_947097635.1 uncultured Bacteroidales bacterium | reverse complement strand
TGGTTTCCTGAAAAGAGGCGGCACTGATGAAACTCTTGGTCTGAAGGCTGGCGCGTGTGATACCTTGAAGAATCTGCTTGCTGGTAGCGGGCTTGGCATCGCGGACTTCCATAATGACTTGGTCGCGACGGCGCAACAGGCTGTTTTCGTCGCGCAACTGACGGGCAGTGATAATCTGACCCGCTTCGTAGTTCTCGCTGCCGCCTTTGGTGGTGATAACCTTCATGCCGAAGATTTCATCGTTAACCTGGCGGAAATCCTGCTTGCCCACCAATTCGCCTTCGAGGAAACGAGTATCGCCAGGATCTTCAATCTGCACCTTACGCATCATCTGACGCACAATCACCTCAAAGTGCTTGTCGTTGATGGTAACGCCCTGCAGACGATACACATCCTGTACCTCATTGACAATATACTCCTGCACCTTCATAGGTCCTTTGATGGCCAAGATGTCGGCAGGTGTTACAGCACCCTCGCTGAGGGGGGTGCCTGCTTTCACGTAGTCGTTATCCTGTGCCAGAATCTGCTTGCTGGTGGGGATGGAGTAGGAACGTTGCTCACCCGTGCGACTTGTAATAGTAACCTCACGGTTGTTGCGTTTCAGTTTTTTAGCGATGCTCACAATACCGTCGATTTCTGCCACGATGGCAGGGTCGCTGGGGTTACGGGCCTCAAACAGTTCTGTCACACGAGGCAGACCACCCGTGATGTCGCCAGCCTTGCCGAAGCTGCGAGGTATCTTCACCATCACATCACCGGTCTTTAGTGCCTGACCGTTCTCTACGCCGATATGTGCACCCACGGGAAGGTCGTACACCTTCAGAATGTTGCTATCGTCGTCGGCACTGACGATATTCAGAGTCGGGTTCTTGGTGCGCAGACGGCTTTCTATGACAATCTTGTCCTGCAAGCCTGTCTGTGCATCGCTTTCCACACGGTAGGTCTGGTTCTCGATAACGTTTTCGAAACGCACCACACCAGCCACATCGCTCATAATAACAGCATTATAAGGATCCCACTCGGCAATCACATCGCCTTTCTGCACACTTTCTCCGTCCAGATTGAACAGGTGAGAGCCATAGGGCAACAGGGCGCTGCTCAGCGTCACTCCCGTGTTCTCGTCCACGATATGAGCCTCGGCGGAACGTCCCATCACCATGTAGAAACTTTCGCCGTTGCTATCTGTGTAATTGGTGTATCTGAGTTCTTCGATTTTCAGTATGCCGTCGAAACGGGCTGTAAGGGTACTATTGGTACCAATGTTGCCGCCTGCCACACCACCGACGTGGAATGTACGCAGGGTAAGCTGAGTGCCAGGTTCTCCGATAGCCTGTGCCGCTATCACGCCCACTGCTTCGCCCTTCTGGACCATCCGTCCTGTAGCTAAGTTGCGGCCATAGCACTTGGTGCACACTCCATGTTTGCTCTCGCAGGTCAGCACGCTACGTATCTCCACTTCTTCAATGCCCGCGTCTTCTATCTTGGCACAGATCATCTCTGTCAACTCTTCGCCAGCCTTGGCTATCAGTTCGTTGGTTACGGGGTTGAAGATATCATGCACGCTGGTACGTCCCAGGATGCGGTCGCTGAGGCTCTGAACGATATCGTCGCCTTTCTTCAGTGCCGTGGTGGGAATGCCGCGCAGGGTGCCGCAGTCCTCTTCAGTGACAATCACATCGTGTGCCACGTCCACTAACCTACGTGTCAGGTAACCAGCATCGGCAGTCTTCAGTGCGGTATCTGCCAGACCTTTACGGGCACCGTGGGTGGAAATGAAGTACTCTAGCACACTCAGACCTTCCTTGAAATTGGCAAGGATGGGGTTCTCGATAATATCATTGCCGGCAGCACCAGCCTTCTGAGGCTTGGCCATCAGACCGCGCATGCCGCTAAGCTGACGTATCTGCTCCTTGCTACCACGCGCACCGCTGTCGTACATCATAAACACGGGGTTGAAGCCCTGGTTGTCTTCCTTCAGCTGCCTCATCAGTGTCTCGGTAAGCTGGTTGTTGGTATTGGTCCATATATCGATAACGTGGTTATAACGCTCGTTGTTGGTAATCAAACCCATCTCATACTGGCCCATCACCTCTTCCACCTCATTGTTTGCCTTGCTCACAATGGCTTCTTTTTCGGGCGGTATCAGCACATCGCCGAGGTTGAAGCTCATGCCACCCAAGTATGCCATGCGGTAACCTATGTTCTTTATGTCGTCCAGGAAAGCTGCCGTGACAGCGTTGCCACATTTGGTGAAAAGCTCGCCGATGATGTTCCGTAAGGTCTTCTTGCCTATCAGCATATTGACATAGCCGTACTCATCAGGCACACGCTCGTTAAAAATCACGCGGCCCACTGTGGTATTCAGACGGTCGGTCTTTCTGTAATGACCATTTTTGTCCACCACGGGCCATCCCTCCGTGTCGCGCACTATCTCAAACTCGGTACGGCTTCTCTGTGCTATCTCTTCTGCACTGCTGCAGTCGCGGTCGGTAAGCACCTTGCCGTCCTTGTCCTTAACGACGACGCTGAACGTGCGGTCGCTCTTGATAACGTCGTATTCGTCCTTCAGGGTGCCATCCTCGTTGTGCATGATGTCCAGTTTCAGTTTTATGCAGGCATTCATGCTGGCTCTATGTTCGTTGTGAGCAATGATGACTTCCTCGGGGGAATAGAATGTGTTGCCCTCGCACAGCATAGGTTTGTCCGGTTCACTGCGACGAGTTTTGGTAATATAGTATAAACCCAACACCATATCCTGACTGGGTACGGTGATAGGAGCACCGTTGGCAGGATTAAGGATGTTGTGGGTGGACAGCATCAGAAGTTGTGCTTCCAGCACAGCAGCATTGCCCAGTGGCACATGCACAGCCATCTGGTCACCATCGAAGTCGGCGTTGAAACCCGTACACACAAGAGGATGCAGACGTATTGCCTTGCCTTCCACCAGTTTGGGCTGGAAAGCCTGAATGCCCAGACGGTGCAGCGTAGGAGCACGGTTCAGCAGAATAGGATGTCCCTTGAGGATGTTCTCCAGGATTTCCCACACCACGGGTTCCTTGCGGTCCACAATACGCTTGGCGCTCTTCACGGTTTTGCACATTCCGCGTTCCAGCAGCTTGCGGATGATAAAAGGCTTGAACAACTCGCTGGCCATGTCTTTGGGCAGGCCACATTCGTGCATCTTCAAGTCTGGACCTACCACAATAACGCTACGGCCAGAATAGTCTACGCGCTTGCCCAGCAGGTTCTGACGGAAACGTCCCTGTTTACCCTTAATGCTGTCGCTCAGGCTCTTCAGTGCACGATTGCTGTCGCTCTTCACGCTGCCCACCTTACGACTGTTGTCCAGCAGACTGTCCACGGCCTCCTGCAACATGCGCTTCTCGTTGCGCATAATCACGTCGGGAGCCTTGATTTCCACTAATCTTTTCAGGCGGTTGTTGCGTATAATCACACGACGGTACAGTTCGTTGATGTCGCTGGTGGCGAAACGTCCGCCATCCAGAGGTACCAAGGGGCGCAGATCGGGAGGTATCACAGGCAGTACCTTCAGAATCATCCATTCGGGTTTGTTGTCCTGCCCGCGTGCCTGCATTATTGCGCGGCTGGTACGGAAACTCTCCACGATGTTCAGTCGCTTGAGGATATCAGCCTTGCGCTGGGCGCTGGTCTCCTTGCTGGCACGATCGCGCAAATCGTAACTAATCTTGTCAAGATCCAGTTTTGTCAGCAGTTTCAACAGTGCTTCCGCACCCATGCCTACGATGAACTTGGACTCGTCGGTGTCCTCCAGCTCGTCGTTGTTTGCAGGCAGGTTCTCCTTGATACGCTGATAGTCTTCCACTGTCAGCAGGTCTTTCTTCATCACAGGAGCGCTTGTCTCTTCATACACTGCCTTGCCGGGGTTGATGACAATATACTTCTCGTAGTATATCACCTGTTCCAGCTTCTTGCTAGGAATATCCAGCAAAGTGCCTATCTTGTTGGGCAAGGAGCGGAAGAACCAGATGTGCGCCACCGGCACTGTCAGTTCAATATGCCCCATGCGCTCGCGGCGCACTTTCTTTTCCGTCACCTCAACACCGCAGCGGTCGCAAACGATGCCTTTGTAGCGGATACGCTTATACTTGCCGCAATGGCACTCCCAGTCCTTGGTAGGTCCAAAGATACGTTCGCAGAACAAGCCGTCTCTCTCTGGCTTGTAGGTACGATAGTTGATAGTCTCCGGCTTGGTCACCTCGCCATAGGAACGTTTTTTGATGCTCTCGGACGATGCCAAACTGATGGAAATTGCATTAAAATCAGTCTTTATCTGAGTTTCTTGTTTGAAAGCCATATTCTTTTTCTGTACCTACTTTTAATTATTATCGTGTTCGAAAGTGATTTCCAGTCCCAGACCGCGCAGTTCGTGCACCAGCACGTTGAAGCTCTCCGGGATGCCGGGAACAGGCATATTGTCACCTTTCACTATTGCCTCATATGCCTTGGCACGTCCGTTTACATCGTCGCTCTTCACTGTCAGCACTTCCTGCAGCACATGGCTGGCTCCGAAGGCTTCGAGAGCCCACACCTCCATTTCGCCGAAACGCTGACCGCCGAAGTTAGCTTTTCCGCCCAGAGGTTGCTGAGTGATAAGGCTATAAGGTCCTATGCTGCGTGCGTGCATCTTGTCATCCACCATATGGTGAAGTTTCAGCATGTAGATGTATCCTACTGTGGCTGGCTGGTCGAAACGTTCGCCAGTCTCGCCGTCGTAAATCCATGTCCTGCCGTTCTCGGGGAGACCTGCCTGACGCATGAGACCGTTGATTTCGTCTAAGGTGGCACCATCGAAGATAGGAGTCCTGAAACGCATACCCAACTTCTTGCCAGCCCAGCCCAACACTGTCTCGTAAATCTGACCCAAGTTCATACGGCTAGGCACGCCAAGAGGATTCAACACGATATCCACCGGAGTACCATCGGCAAGGAAAGGCATGTCCTCGGGACGCACAATCTTACTCACGATACCCTTGTTGCCGTGACGGCCGCTCATCTTATCGCCTATGCGCAGCTTACGTTTCATGGCCAAATATACCTTAGCCATCTGCACGATGCCGCTGGGCAGCTCGTCGCCCACCGCTATCTGGAACTTCAGGCGCGTAAAGCGTGTCTCTATCTCGCGCAACTTGACATTATAATTATTTAATAGTTCGCGTACGCGCGCGTTCGTTTCTTTATCGCTGGTCCAACGGTTGGCACTCACTTCGCTGTAGTCTATCTCATGGAGTGCTTTGCTGCTGAATTTGGCTTTCTTGGGGATCAACTCTATCTTGTGACTGTCGAAGACGCCGTTGCTGGTTTTGCCAGTAAGAAGGATAAGAAGCTTGCCGACGAGTTTGTCTTTCAGTTCTGCCTTCTCCTGGTTGTACTCGTGTTCGGGTTCTGCCAGCTGTTCTTTCTCGCGCTGACGGCTCTTGCGGTCGCGTATCACACGGCTGAACAAGTGCTTGCCTATCACTACGCCATGCACAGCGGGAGGCACCTTCAGGCTGGCATCTTTCACGTCACCGGCCTTGTCGCCGAAGATGGCGCGCAATAGTTTCTCCTCGGGAGTGGGGTCGCTCTCGCCCTTGGGTGTAATTTTGCCTATCAGGATGTCGCCTTCGCCCACTTCGGCACCCACGCGAATCATGCCGTTTTCGTCCAGATCTTTGGTGGCTTCGTTGCCTACGTTGGGAATATCGCGTGTCAGCTCTTCGCTGCCGCGCTTTGTCTCGCGCACTTCCAAAGTGTATTCCTCCATGTGCACGCTGGTGAAGATGTCCTCGCGCACCACTCGTTCGCTTATTACCACGGCGTCCTCGTAGTTGTAACCTTTCCATGGCATGAAGGCAACCATCAGATTGCGTCCCAGTGCCAGTTCGCCGCCCTGTGTGGCGAAACCTTCGGTGAGCAGCTGACCTTTCTTCACATGCTCGCCCTTCTTCACCATAGGACGCAGGTTCACAGTGGTACTATGGTTGGTGCGCTGATATTTTGTAAGATAATAGGTCTTCTCGTCGTCGTCGAAACTCACCAGGCGTTCCTTTTCTGTACGATTGTGACGGATAATTATCTTGGTGCTGTCCACATATTCCACCACGCCGTCTTCCTCGGCTGCAAGCTGCACACGGCTGTCTTCTGCCACGCTTTGCTCTATGCCGGTGCCCACGATGGGCATTTCGGGGTTCAGCAGCGGCACTGCCTGACGCATCATATTGCTGCCCATCAGGGCGCGATTGGCATCGTCGTGCTCCAAGAAAGGAATCAGCGAAGCGGCGATACTGGCGATCTGGTTGCTGGCCACGTCCATCAGGTCTATCTGATCGGGTTCCACGATGGGGAAATCGGCCTGGCGGCGTGCTTTCACTTTGCCCGTGGTCTCGCCTATGATGTTGCCCTTGTCGCTGGTAGCTGTCTTGGCCTGCACCACTGTCTTGCCTTCTTCGTCCTCGGCAGTGAGATACACGGGGTCGTCGTCATACATCACCTTGCCTTTCTCCACTTTGTAATAAGGTGTCTCTATGAAGCCCATGCTGTTGATGCGAGCATGCACTGCCAGGCTGGATATCAAGCCGATGTTAGGACCTTCGGGTGTCTCGATGGTGCAGAGCCGTCCATAGTGGGTATAGTGTACGTCGCGCACCTCGAAACCGGCACGTTCACGGCTCAAGCCGCCAGGGCCCAGAGCGCTGATGCGGCGCTTGTGGGTAATCTCGGCCAGCGGGTTGGTCTGGTCCATAAACTGGCTCAGCTGATTGGTGCCGAAGAAACTGTTGATAACGCTGCTCAACGTCTTGGCGTTAATCAGGTCGGTAGGCTCGAACAGCTCATTGTCTCGTACATTCATGCGTTCCCGGATGGTACGGCTCATGCGCGCCAACCCCACGCTGAACTGGTTCTGCAGCTGCTCTCCCACCGTACGCACACGACGGTTGCTCAAGTGGTCTATATCGTCCACGTCGGCTTTCTGGTTGATGAGGAGGATAAGGTATTTTATTATGCTGGTGATGTCCTCTTTGGTGAGCACGCGGGTGTCCTTGCTTACCGTGAGGCCCAACTTGGTATTAATGCGGAAACGTCCCACGTAGCCCAGGTCATAGCGCTTGTCGCTGAAGAACAGTTTCTCGATGATGCCGCGTGCTGTCTCTTCGTCGGGCGGCTCGGCATTACGCAACTGTCTATAAATATATTCCACAGCCTCCTTAGCGTTGTTTGCCGTGTCTTTCTTCAAGGTGTTGTAGATAACGCTATAATCGATGCCGTCCACCTGATCTGTCTTCACCAGGATGCTCTTGACATCCAGTTCCAGGATCTGCTCGATGTTATCTTCTGTCAGTTCGTTGTCGCGTTCCACAACTACGCGCGTTCGTGGCACGCTCACCACCTCTCCCGTTTCTTCGTCAACGAAGTCTTCGGCCCAGGTCTCTACGACGCGTGCCGCCAGCTGGCGGCCAATGTATTTACGCAACGTGGGGCGGCTCACCTTCACTTCCTGTGCCAGATTGAAGATGTCCAAGATGTCTTTATCGCTCTCGAAGCCTATGGCACGCAGCAATGTCGTCACGGGCAACTTCTTTTTGCGGTCGATGTAAGCATACATCACGTTGTTGATGTCCGTCGTGAATTCCATCCAGGAGCCACGGAAGGGGATGATACGCGCGCTATACAGCTGTGTGCCGTTGCTGTGGAACTGTGTGCCGAAGAACACGCCCGGCGAGCGGTGTAACTGCGAGACGACGACACGCTCGGCACCGTTGATGACGAATGTCCCTTTCGGCGTCATGTAGGGTATCATGCCCAAATATACGCTCTGCTCTACTGCCTTGAACTCTTCAACGTCGTTGCTGCTGCTGCTTAGGCGCAGCTTGGCCTTCAGCGGCACGCTGTAAGTGAGGCCGCGGTCTATGCACTCGGCTATGGTGTAACGGGGAGGATCTACGTAATAATCCAAGAACTCGAGGGTATAGTTGTTACGGGCATCGGTGATAGGGAAGTTCTCCTTAAACACATTGTAAAGGCCCTCGTCAAGACGGCTATCGGGATTCGTGTCTATCTGGAAGAAGTCTTTGAACGACTGCAATTGGATGTCCAGAAAGTCAGGATATTCGAATTTTCTTACCGATGCAAAATTCTTAACTTCGATGGAATGCTTCTGTGCCAAAATCTTGTGGAAATATGAAAATTTATTATACAATTAGGAGGGAAATAGAGTGCCGTAGAAGGAGTGCAGTGTGATTGCCGCACAGCGAAAAAACCGCATAACCCAGAGTTGCATACGAAGCGAAGCGTTGTCCTTA
>CAMURW010000052.1 GCA_947097635.1 uncultured Bacteroidales bacterium | reverse complement strand
CCAGTTGATGAGTTTGCTTTTGTAGTTCCAGTCGGTGCGTTCCACCTCATCGATGTCCATATAGATGTTCATGACGCGGTTGATAATAACTTTGCGGGTAAAACGGTAGCCGCGTTCCAAGTATATGGCACCTGTCAATGCTTCAAAGGCATCGCCGGGGACGCTCTTGAAGAGACCTTGGCTTTCGCGGTTGTATTGTATCAACTGGATGAGGCCTATCTTGATAGCCAGCTTGTTAAGGCTGGCGCGGCTCACTATCTTGCTGCGCATTTCTGTGAGGAAGCCTTCGCCTTGGTAAGGATATTTCTTATAGAGATACTCGGAGATGATGGTCTCCAATACTGCGTCGCCCAGATATTCCAGGCGTTCGTTATTCACACGATATTGTCCGTTCTTTATTTCACGGCTCATGCTGCGGTGGATGAAGGCAATTTCGTAAGTCTCCGTGCGTCGCGGAGTAAAGCCTAGCACATTCTTGAAAAACTTATAGAATTCTTCATTGTCTTTCTTTTTTTTAATGAGACCGAACAAAGTCATGAGGAAAAAAAGAAATGATGTTTTGTTGTGTTATTGCCGCCGCTAGCCAATATATTTGCGAAAGGCAAGACACACATTATGTCCGCCGAAGCCGAAAGCGTTGCTCAGGGCGAAGTCTATGTCACGCTTCTTGGCCTTGTTGAAGGTGTAGTCCAAAGGCACTATCTCTGGGTCGTCGGTGAAATGGTTGATGGTAGGAGGCACCACGCCGTTCTGCAAAGCCAGAATGGTGGCGATAGCTTCTACGCATCCTGCTGCACCCAACATGTGACCCGTCATGCTTTTGGTGGAGTTGAGGCTTATCTTCTCGGCATGGTCGCCAAACAGCGTCTTCACAGCTATTGGCTCGCTGATGTCGCCAATGGGTGTGCTGGTGCCGTGGGTGTTGATGTGGTCCACGTCGCTGAGCTGCATGCCGCTCTCTTCCACAGCTTGTTGCATGGCCATCAGCGCTCCCAGGCCATCAGGATGGCTGGCGGTGATATGATAGGCATCAGCAGTGAGGCCGGAGCCTATCAGTTCGGCGTAGATGTGTGCACCCCGTGCTTTGGCACTTTCCAGATCCTCCAGCACTATGGCCCCCGCTCCTTCGGCAAGTACAAACCCATCGCGGTCTTTGTCGAAGGGGCGTGAGGCAGTCGCAGGATCATCGTTGCGCGTGGAGAGGGCCTGCATGCTGCCAAAGCCTCCTATGCCACAGCCGTTAATGGCCGCTTCGCTGCCTCCTGCCACGATGGCAGCGGCTTTGCCCAGCCTAATGAGGTTGAATGCATCGCTGATGGCTATTCCACTGCTGGCGCAAGCACCTACAGTGGCATAGTTGGGTCCATGGAAACCATGCCGAATAGAGATGTGGCCAGAACAAATGTCGGCTAACATCTTAGGAATGAAGAATGGGCTAAAACGTGGCCTATAGTCGTTAACGGCGAAGTGGCAGATTTCGTCTTGTAATGTAATAACGCCACCTACGCCGCTACCCCACACTACGCCGATACGGTCGCTATTGACATCATCCTTGATGCCACTATCCTTGATAGCTTCCTCACTGGCAACTATACCATACTGGGCAAACAAATCCAGTTTGTGCGCCTCTTTGCGATCGAAGAATTGTAGGCTATCGTAGCCTTTAACCTCCGCTGCTATCCTACTGCGGTAGGCGGATGCATCGAAACGTGTTATAGGTCCGGCACCGCTTATGCCTGTCACCAATCCCTGCCAGAAAGCTGGCACAGAGTTGCCGATAGGCGTCAGGGCTCCCAGACCTGTAACAACAACACGTTTCAGAGACATTAGAAGTTACTTTGACTCGATATGCTCTTCGATGTACTGGATGGCATTGCCAACAGTGGATATTTTCTCAGCATCCTCATCGGGAATCTGAATACCAAACTGGTTCTCGAGCTCCATGATCAACTCAACAGTATCCAAAGAGTCGGCACCGAGGTCGTTAGTGAAACTAGCTTCGTTAGTGACTTCTTTCTCTTCAACACCAAGTTTTTCGACAATGATAGACTTGACTTTCTGTTCAATTTCTGACATATTCTTAAATATATATTTGAGTTAAACAAGTTGCAAAGAAACGATTTTTTTTTGATATGCAAGTCTTTTTCAGTGTTAATACGCTATAGGAAAGTGTTAATTTATTGAAAATCGTACTTTTATGTAATAATAAATTTTCGCTTTTTTGAGGATTTTCTTCTTTATTTTTTGTTTTTTTTAAGGCAATTCAAGATAATTTACTAAATTTGCATTTTTGTTGGCGACATATTGAGACGTTTCGCCGCAATATATTGTTACTAAGTAAGATAAAGTATTATTAACGATGAAAGAGCCTGTAAGAATAGCACTGCTGGCAAGCGGCAATGGCACTAATGTTCAGCAAATTACGGAGTATATGGCGGATAACTCTGAAATCGAGGTTTCGTGCGTTTTATATAATAAAAAGGATGCTTTTGTGGCCGAAAGAGCGAAAAAACTGGGACTGGAGGCACAATTTTTCAGCCGCCACAGTTTCCTTGAGACCAACGAGGTGCTGCATTATCTGCAACAGCGGAAGGTTGACTGGCTGATACTGGCGGGATTCCTGTTGCTGGTGCCGCAAAACCTGCTGCAAGCCTATCCGCAGAGGATAATAAACGTACACCCCGCCCTGCTGCCAAACTACGGCGGCAAAGGAATGTACGGGCATCATGTGCATGAGGCAATAGTGACAAATCACGAACTCATAAGCGGCATTACCATCCATCTGGTGGACCAGCACTACGACAAAGGCACCACGCTGTTTCAGGCACGCTGCAAGCTGAAGCCTACAGACACAGCCGACGACCTGGCAGCCAAGATACATATCCTCGAGAAGTCCTATTATCCCAAGGTGATAGAGGCGGCAATATTGGGACAACCAATGCCCGTTCAAGGGGCTCCCATAGAATAACAGCGCAAAAACAGGAACTTGCCCATGCGTATCGCTATCAACATAAGACTTTGGTTGCCAGGAAGATTGGACGGCATAGGATGGTTTGCTGTAGAGACAGTAATGCGTATCACTACGCAGCATCCCGAACATGAGTTCTTCCTGCTCTGCGACAGGAAGGTGGACCTGCAGTGGGAGCTGCCGAAGAACACACACCAGGTAATCCTGCACCCTCCAGCACGGCATCCCGTGCTGTGGTATCTCTTCTTTGAGTGGGGAGTAGCGCCTGCTTTGAAAGGACTGAGGATAGACCTCTTCGTATCCACGGACGGCTGGATGAGTCTGAGGACGAAGGTGCCTACACTAACAGTGATTCACGACATAAATTATGAACATGCCGAGGACTATCTTCGTCCTTCACACCAGAGATACATGAAACGCTACTTCCCGCAGTTTGCACAGCAGGCTGTACGCGTGGCTACAGTGTCGCAATTTTCACGCAAAGATATTGCTGAGACGTACCATATTCCACTTTCCAAGATAGATGTCGTTTACGATGGCTCACACTCATGCTATCACCCACTTAGCGAAGACGAGAAGGCTGCTGTGAGAGAACAATACACGCAGGGTTGTCCCTATTATATATTTATAGGTACCATTACCAAGAGGAAAAACCTCACCAACACCTTGTTGGCATTCGATCGCTTCAAGGAGAGCGACGAAAAGTCCACCAAGATGCTGGTGGTAGGTTCCAGAGTGTGGTGGGAAGGCGAGTTGAAAGAGGCCTACGACAATATGAAGTACCGTCAGGACGTAATATTCGTGGGCTGGGCCCCTGCTACAGAATTGGCCAAGATGCTGGCAGCTGCCATCGCGCTTACATACGTCTCTTTTTTCGAAGGCTTCGGCATCCCCATCCTGGAAGCTTTCCATGCCGAGACCGCTGTGATATCGGGCAACAATACCTCTATCCCCGAGGTGGCGGGAGATGCTGCCTTGTTGGCCGACCCTTACAATGTGGGGGAAATAGCCAGTTGCATGACACGTCTCGCTATAGATGAAAATCTACGTAACACGCTGATAGCGAAAGGTGCTACACGCAAAGACCTCTTTTCCTGGCAACGCACAGCCGACCTGCTCTGGGACAGCATGATGAAAACCTTTTGCAACGGTTCAGAAAACAAATCTCAAAACTCATGCAAACAGAAGGTTACGACAAAGTCAGCCCTGCTCCTCCTCTTGGCCACTCTTCCATTGCATATTTCAGCCCAAGAGCCATTGATACCCACACTAGTTCCCCCCCCCTCTGTCCAACGTTCCCATTCGGAGGTGTTGGAGGCTAAATTACCCACCAACCTAGTCTACAACCCCTCTTTCGAGGAGTATCTTGACTGTCCCACTAAGGTGGACGCACACGGTGTGCTGACAACAGTGCAGGCGTGGTTTCAGCCTACGGCTGGCAGCGCGGACTACTACAACACCTGTAGCACCAAGGAGTGCGGTGTGCCAAACAACAAACTAGGAGTGCAGTACCCTCACAGTGGCAATGGTTTTTGCGGCATATATTGTAGCAAAACGAACTATAGGGAATATCTTCAGACGCAACTGAAAGAACCATTGGAAGCTGGTGAGACATACCAGCTGACATTCTACGTCAGCCTATCCGAATATTCGGCCCACAGTGTAGCTACCATAGGTGGTTTGCTGTCAGAGACTTGCCCCATGGACACGGGCAACCATGTGCTGATGCAAAAAGAAACTCGCAAGGTCACCGCCACCATCTCGCAAACGATAGCCACATACTACAAGCCGCAGGTGCAGAACGACTACTTCCATGTGCTAGGGAATACTGCCTCGTGGACGGAAATCGATGGTACCTTCGTGGCTCAAGGAGGCGAACGTTTTCTTACCATCGGCAACTTCCTTCCTGCCAGCCAAAGCAACGTCACCGACATTTCCACCCTAACATGCTTGTTACCAGGAGCATACTATTATATTGACGATGTTTCCCTCATCTGCCTCACCTGTAGGGCAGATAATGAAGACGATGCTGCATATTCATCCGACACCAAGGTATTAGATGCCTATAACATTGAGGAACAGACATATAAATACAACACCGCAGCCGACCTGCCAGAAGAAGCATTGAAAGAAGGCGCCACATTCATTCTCAAGAACATCTATTTTGATTTCGATAAGAGCACACTACTCCAGCAGTCGTACGTAGAACTGAGAGGATTGCTGCAGGTGCTTGAAAGCCACCCCAAAATGTGCATAGAAGTGCGAGGGCACACAGACGGCAAAGGCAGTGCAGACTACAATCAACACCTCAGCGAAAGCCGTGCACACGCCGTAGTAGATTTTCTGATAGCCAACGGCATAGACGAACATCGCCTAGAATACAAAGGCTACGGAAAAACACGCCCCATCTCCAACAATCACACCGCAGAAGGCCGTGCAACAAACCGCCGTGTAGAGTTTAAAATCCTCTGCGTGGGAGATTGACTTATATCGCTCCCTAAAAATCATGCTGACTGCCATGTAGAGGATATTGTTGGCTCTCCCCATGACCTCCTCATTCAATGTTCTTTTATCTTTTGAATAACAAAAAAGGCAACTCGTGTTAGGAGTTGCCTTTTTGTTATTGTCTGACTTCCTCCGTCAGAGGCTTTACCTTAGTCTACATTTACATAGAAAGACACGCGGCGGTTGATGCTGTACTTGGCATTGGCGAAGGGGTTACCCTTGCCATAACCTTTGGTGGTCAACTGGTTGGCATTTACACCATATTTTTTCACGAGTTCGTTCTTCACAGTCTCGGCGCGTTTCTCGCTAAGGGTCTGGTTATACTCTTCACTGCCGCTAACATCGCAGAATCCAGCGATGGTATAACTGATGGTGGTGTCGTTCTTCATGATTTCAGCAATAGCTTCGAGTTTCTCTCGCTCCTTGCCGGGAACCTGATACTGGTTCTTAGCATACTGGACGCTGAAAGGCATACCATAGAGGTTGTTCTGATTTTCCTTGAAGTTCTTTACGCCTTCACCGTTTGCCTTGCCACCGTTATTGTTGTTGGCGTTAGCCAGTTGGTTGCGGAGGTTAGCGTTCTCGTTTTCGAGTTGGTTTATGCGGTTCTGTAGGCGCTGTTCAGCCTGTTTGCTGTTGGCGAGGTCCTGTTCAAGGGTGCTAATCTGGTTCTCAAGACCTTTGACATAGTCTTCGGTCAGGCGGTTTTTCTGAGCGATGGCTTCCTTGTCAGCATCGGTAACACCGAGGAAGAAGAGCCAACCCAGTTTGGCTTC
Organism: uncultured Bacteroidales bacterium; assembly: GCA_947097635.1. Classification (GTDB taxonomy): domain Bacteria; phylum Bacteroidota; class Bacteroidia; order Bacteroidales; family P3; genus Colimorpha. The sequence goes on along the minus strand of CAMURW010000052.1, from coordinate 2,182 downwards.
AACAGTGATGTTGTTCCAGTTCTTGAGGTCGAAGTCGGAAATCTTGTTTGCCGTTGTAGTGCTGGCACCGTTCTCATCGTAGAAATTGATGAAGCTGGGGATGTCGGCACGGTCGTTAGCCACCACTTCGCAGAAAAACTGAGAGCACTTGTTGGCACCTACCTTGCGGGCGTAGCCCAGACCCAACTCACCATCGAAGCCGAAGATACCGCCGTCGTTGGTAGCGAGAGACATACCTGCACCCATCAGGGCGTAGAGGTTGCTGCGGCGTTCGGGTTTGTAACCATCAATCCAGTTCAGGAGGTTCAGTTTGAACTCCATGGGGATGAAGGTGAAGTAGCGATCGTAGTAACGTTCGCCAGCACCCAGCACGTGCATGTCTGCATCAGCCAGGCCATCGCCGTCCAGGTCGGCTTTGTTGGCGATGTGGCAAAGAATGTCCTTCTTTTCGCCATTCAGTTTGCTGGTGCGGGTGGCATTTTCAGTGAACATACCGGGATAACCGAAACTAATACGATACGTCCAAACGGGACTCAGTTCTTTTTCAGCCAAAACTTCCCAACCGATGTTTGCACGGTGGGCCAGGTTCCAAGGACGCCAGTCAGAGATAGCCTTATCCAACTGATAAGAGCCAATCACGTCAAAACCGATGGACCAGTTGCTCCAGAAGCTGTAGTCAGGATATTCGGGAGCAGCTTCATTCTGTTGAGCCATGGCATTGCCAGCGAAAAGCATCGTGCAAACCAGGGCACCAATGGTAAATAGTCTTCTCAACATAGTTTTTTATTTTTGAATGTTTTTAATTATTTCATAATTTTTTGAAGAAAATTATTTTGCAAAAGTACTTCTTTTTTTTCAATCTAATGCAAAATTTATGATTTTTTTTCTATTCATTTTCGAATAATAATGCCTTCTTATTTCGAGGCATTTTTTATAAACAGTTATAAATAAGTGTATTAACAACGTTCTAACGTATTGTATAAAAATTCGTTTTTTTTTGCTTTATGCCCAGATGCTTTGTGATATTAAACGCAAAATAACGAAAAAAGTTTCAATATTCATCAAATTACTGCAACATTTATTAAGAAAAGTGCCCGTTTCTCATCCTTGTCCCTTCCGGCATAGGTGTCCCAAGGTATATAAAATGTCATAATAGTGCAGACACCGCTTGACTATATCTAAATAGAACTAAATCACTGATTGCCTATCCACTTCCATAAGCGGAAGCAGCATGCCGTTTCAGCAATTTTTTCTTGCAACAACAAAAAAATGTGTATCTTTGCAGCCGTTTTAAAAATGGTAACCCTACATTAAAATAATATGAAAGCAATACGATTAGAAATAGAGCAAACAGATAGGTTTGTTTCTGCCAAAGAGATAAACGAAAGTGCAGCAGTAGCTGTGGCGGCCAAGAATTCCCTTTTGGACGGCAAAGCTGCCGGCAGCGACTTCTTGGGGTGGATAGACCTGCCAGCCACCCAAGATCCAGAGATTGTGCGCAACATCAAGGAAGACGTGAAGCGCCTGATACCGAAAAGTCGCGTGTTCGTGGTAATAGGCATAGGGGGTAGCTACCTAGGTGCACGGGCAGTGATAGAAGCACTGCAAAGCGAGCTGGCGGCGATGCAAAAGCGCGACTACCCCTATGTCGTCTATGCTGGTCACACCCTCAGCGAAGACTACTACCACCAGTTGAAGGAACTACTGGACAAGGTGGACTATAGCGTGGCTGTCATCTCCAAAAGTGGCACCACGACAGAACCTGCCGTGGCTTTCCGCATCCTTAAGGCTCATCTGGAGCAAAAATATGGCAAGGGAAATGCCCGGGAGCGTATCATAGCTGTGACGGATGCCAGTAAAGGAGCCTTGCATGACATTGCCGTGCAGGAAGGCTACCGCAAATATGTTATCCCAGACAACGTAGGAGGCCGTTTCAGCGTGCTGACACCGGTGGGGTTGCTGCCTGTCGCCATGGCAGGCTATGATATCGATGCCTTGCTGCGTGGCGCCTGCGAAATGAGGGAGCGATGCCTGGGCAGCGACGACCTGCAGCAGAATCCCGCCCTGATGTATGCCGCCGTCCGCAATATACTTTATAATAAAGGCAAAAAAGTGGAGATGCTGGTAAACTTCATGCCCAGCCTGCGCTATATCAGCGAATGGTGGAAGCAACTGTATGGCG
>CAMURW010000051.1 GCA_947097635.1 uncultured Bacteroidales bacterium | reverse complement strand
CCATTAAAGAATAATTCCGTATCTTTGCAATTTGAAAAAATATACCATAATGGATGGTAACACATGCAATATACCTTTACAGCTGATGTTTGCAGCCGTAGTTGCAACGTTTAGCTACGTAAGAGAAATTATGGATAATGGCGAAGGTGCCAGGAAGAAGCAGCGAGAGTGGCGAAGCGTATGCCCTGCTGAGGGCCAGACGCAATATCGTGGCGGGAGGGTAACGGTAGAGGCTGTGTTCCCCATCACTTGCAACATCTACAACACCATTCCATCCAAGGCGAACATGGACCTCGAGTTTGTAGACGCCAATCTCAAAGTCTTGAAATCCGAAAGACATTGGCCTTTTTAATACTGCACGGACGAGAATCCGCCCTTTTCACAACACAAAGATGCGAAATGCAACCCACCCTCCCACGATTAGCAAATCAAATATTAATACAATAATAAAAAAATTACTTCCATTATTATGAAGAAAATACTTTTTTTTGTTACCGTAGCGCTCATAAGCATGGGCATAGGCAACGTTTACGCACAGAACGACTTCAAAGGCATCGTAAAATACACCATAAAAAGCAGTGGTGAAATGACAGTGGACATCCCCGCCGATGCCAGCTTTGAGCTGCGCGTGATGGACGACATGATGTACGCCAACGACCAGGCCTGCCAATACTTTCAGGGTCCCTTCTGCAAAAGTCTCACTGTGAATGGGCTCCAAGTCACTACCGCCGAGGACTATTCCCAGCTGCTGACGTATATCGACGCGCAAGGCGAAAGCCTGGCCACCTACACCGGCGACGGCAAGATGATTGTCAGCCAAACCTTCACGCAACAAGACGTGGACAGCCTCACCATCCCCGTCACCGAAGGCTTCTACATCGAATATATCGACGGCCAGACCAAAGAGGTGGCAGGGCGCACTGCCAAACTCGCCAAGATGCACATGTTCGACGACGACGGTACCGACCACCCCATGGAGATATGGTACGACGAAACGATGGGGCCCAAATACAACTTCTTCCTCTATGGCATCAAAGGTATGCCCATGGAGTTCACCCAAAACCTTGGTGAAGGCAAAGCCATCACCATCTGTGCCGTGGAAGTGAAGAAAGGTAAGGTGAAAGAGGTGGACTTCCTGATGCCCGACGGCTTCAAGGCAGTCTCCGATGAAGAAAGAAAGACTTTCGCCTCCGAACTGCAGGAAGTGATGAAATACATGCAGGACGAGTAACATATGCTCTTCATTATAGCAGAATGCACTCGTACTATGCTCACCACATCCATTATCATTCACAAACAGTTTTTGTAACATGAACATCTTTAGCAACACAAGGTTCGCAGTGCTGCTGTGTGGCGCACTATTGCTGGGTGCAACGACAGCCTCTGCGCAAAAGCCCATCAACAAGGTCTCGCAAAAGACTTCCAAGAGTGCACCCCGGAACAACAAGGCGCTGTTGCCCATAGACCAGGCCGGCAAACCACAGAACGAGGTGCATAAGGAAGAAATTAAGACAAAGCCTTTCCACGGCATCATCAGTGGTGCCATTCTCAAGGGCGACATTCGCCAGAAAAGCGCTAAACGTGCGGACATCAAGGCCAACGCAGCCTCCGTCGCCGACATTGCCCAAAAGCCCTCCGACATCAGTATGGATTTCTGCTACACCAAAGAAGGCAGCATCGTTATGGCAAACAATGTCTACATCCAGATGGTTATGGGAGAAGAGCCTGCCCTTCACATACGTACACTGAAAGACAAAGAGTGGGTTACGGCAACCATTCCCGTCTGTAAGGTAGCACCTCGGCTGTGCGAAATGACGACGGAATATCAGAGTGTCCTGAACACCAAAGACCCTACCGTACAGGAGAAGTTCGTGAGCAACCACTACTACTGCACCGACGACATAAAAGACATCCAGGGCATAAAAGCCACCTGCTATTATATGCTCCTAGAAGATCTGAAGATTCCTGTGTGGGTAGACGAAAGCACTAGCACCGACGGCATGGCATGGCCGTATATCGGTCTCACACACACCGTGTTAGGGGGGCTATTCTTCATGCCCGTGGAGGATTTCGAAAGCACGATGATGGAGTTCGAAGCTCAAAAGACACTGCCTCTGGACAAGGCTCAGAACATCGTGGAAAACATGGAAAAGAACTTCGACAAGGACGAGAAAGTGACGACAGAAGCCATGATGGGTCTCATCAGAGAGACCGCCCACAGATAGGCCTCCTTCCGCACAACTGCGGCCTGTCGCAAGTATTAGTTATTAACAACCAGAAGTTGGAAACTTACCGAGGCATTTCGCAGGTTTCCAACTTTTCTTTTTAACTTTGCAAATTCATATAATGCGCCATTACGGATCCGTTATCATGTCTAACAGTGCTAAACACAAAGCAAAGAAGGCCCCCAGACCTACCAACGAGACTCGCCGCAGGGTGAAGAAATTCCTCACCAGCGACGATTTCGCCAAGACCCGTGGCATCTACGACCTCATCTTTTCCATCTTTCTGCTCGTCAGTTTCATCTCCTACCTGATAAAGGGCGGCAATGAGCCCAACTGGTGCGGGAGGCTGGGGTTCTGGTTCTCGCAACTACTTATCGACAACACTTTTGGCATCGCCACACTGGGGCTGTGCTTCCTCATGTTCATGCGCGGATTTCGCTTGCTGGGACACCCTCTCCTCGACAGGGCTCGCGTCAACTACATCACCCTGTTCTGGATGGCGTGGTTCAGCATCGTAGTGGCCTACATTGGACATCTCGCCCATCACGAGGACAACGAATTGCTATGGTCCACCCTCTGCGGCTCCTTCGGATACTATATCGCCAAGTTCCTCTTCGAGGCCCTCAAAATTGGCTTCCCCATCCTGATGGCATTCCTAGCGTTTGCCTTCCTGTTCTTGGTTCACCACTGGCATCCTAAGGTGCCCAAATTCGCACAAAATATCGGCAGGGGTGCAAACAGTGTAGTGAAAGCAGATACCACGAAACCTACCGACGACAAGACGGAGACGAAGCCCGCCATCCTAGCACATCACACTGCCGCACCGAAAGCCGAGACCGTGGAACTGCCTAGCGACAACACCATAGATGCCAACAGGATGAACCGCCTGAAGGAAGCACTGACGGGACTGAAGAAGAGGGCTGAAAACGCCATGACAGAAGCCCGCAGCCAAGACGACAGCGAAGGAGCCGACTTCGAGGAATCGGACGAAGCAGCACCCCGCTTCGACATCGACGACGAATTCGACCGCATCAATAGAGAAGCACAACAATGGGCAGAGAAAGAAGCAGCCAACCCTCCTGGCAAGAATACCGACGGCCCCACCTTCACCATCATCGACAATCAGCCAGAGACATCCGCCACCGAGCCTGAAGAGACCAGCGACACCGCAGAACACGACATGCCTGACGCAAACGAGGGCATGAAACATCACACCGTCGACGAACCCTACGACCCTCACCTCGACCTGCCGCATTATCAGATGCCCACAACAGACATGCTGATAGACTGGGAGCGCAACAACGTGAAAGTGACGAACGAAGAACTGCTAGCCAACAACGATAAGATTGTGGAGACGCTGCAGAACTATGGCATCAATATCACCGACATTACAGCAGCACCTGGCCCCACAGTGACACTCTACGAGATAAAACCAGCGCCCGGCGTCCGCATCAGCAAGATAAAGAGTCTGGAAGACGACATCGCCTTAAGCCTGGCAGCGCTGGGCATACGCATCATCGCCCCCATTCCTGGCCGCGGCACTGTAGGCATCGAAGTACCCAACGCCAAGCCACAGACTGTCAGCATGAAGACCATGCTGGAAAGCGATGCCTTCCAGAAGAACACCAAATTCGAACTTCCCATCGCCTTCGGCAAAACCATCAGCAACGAGCCTTTCGTCACCGATCTCGCCAAGATGCCTCACCTGCTGATGGCGGGTGCCACAGGCACGGGCAAAAGCGTAGGCCTCAACGCCGTCATCGCCAGTCTGCTCTACAAGAAGCATCCCAGCGAACTAAAGTTTGTGATGGTGGACCCCAAGAAGGTGGAACTGTCGCTCTACAACAAGATAGAACGCCACTACCTCGCCAAACTGCCAGACAACGAGGATGGCAGCGAAATGGAACCCATCATCACCGACGTGAAACGCGTGGTACGCACGCTCAACAGCCTGTGCATTGAGATGGACAGTCGCTATGACCTGCTGAAGAAGGCACAGGTGCGCAAAATCAAGGAATACAACGACAAAATAGTACACCGCCAGCTGATAATCAACGAGGAAGATCCCAAAGGCCACCACTTCCTGCCCTATATCGTGCTAGTCATCGACTAATTTGCCGACCTCATCATGACAGCCGGCAAGGAGATAGAAACGCCCATCTGCCGACTGGCACAGCTGGCACGTGCCGTGGGCATACATCTCATCATCGCCACACAACGTCCTACCACAAACATCATCACTGGCACCATCAAGGCCAACTTCCCCGCACGTATCGCCTTCCGTGTCACCAGCGCCATAGACAGCCGCACCATCCTAGACTGCGGAGGGGCGCAGCAACTCATAGGACGCGGCGATATGCTTATCAGCCTCAGCGGCAGCGACCTGATACGTTGCCAGTGTGCACTCATTGAGACCGAGGAGATAGAAAAACTGGCGGACCTCATCGGAAACCAAGAAGGCTATAGCGACAACAAGATGTTCACCTTGCCCGAATATCTGGACGAAAACGATGCTCCCAACAAGGACTTCGACCCCAAAGCCAAGGACGAATTCTTCAACGATGCCGCACGACTGGTGGTATCCAGCCAGTTTGGCAGCACCAGCCTCTTGCAACGCAAACTGCAACTAGGCTACAACCGCGCCGGGCGCATCATAGACCAGCTGGAAGCCGCCGGCATCGTAGGACCCTACAACGGCAGCAAAGCAAGAGACGTGCTCATCAAAGACGAAGCCGAGCTTGAAGAGCTGCTGAGAGGGCTATAAGAACGTCCCGCCCCCCTTTCGCCCCCCCTCCCGCAAACCTACACCTCCTCCCGCCATGCCCAAGATACTTCCACACACCATCGTCTCCCCTGCCGCAGAGGACTATGCCGAGCAACACAGCACCGTCCCCAGCGCCACGCTGCAGGAGATAGAACGCTGGACGCATCTCAACACAGCGCAGCCCCGCATGCTGGCAGGAGCTTGGCAAGGCGAACTGCTACGCCTGCTGTCCTTGATGCTGAAGCCACGGCTGGCAGTGGAAGTGGGCAGTTTTGTAGGATATTCCACCATCTGTCTGGCAGCAGGAGCCACGGCACTGCACGCCATCGAGGCGGACCCCGAACGCGAAGCGCAGATACTGAGGCATCTCGACAAGGCTGGGGCGAGAAGTCGTGTAACGCTCCACATCGGCGATGCCACGGACATTATACCCACCTTGCCAAACGATATCGACCTTGCCTTCATCGATGCCGACAAGCAGCACTCACAGCATTACTATGACCTGCTCGTGCCCAAGCTGAGCCAAGGAGGAGTGCTGCTTGTAGACAATGTGCTATGGAGCGGCAAGGTTCTCCACAGCAACGCTGCCGACACAGTGGATGCCGACACGGCCTTTGCCATGTGCCTCAACGACCACGTTCTGCACGACCCCCGCGTGGAAAACATTCTCATCCCCGTCCGTGACGGCCTCATGCTCTGCCGCAAAAAAGCAATACAAGACAACGTCATTGGCGATAGCAACCAGCAGCCACTCTCATGACCTCCTCTGCCCGCTCATATATTATGTCACGTATCCGCTCCAAGGACACGAAGCCGGAACTTCTGGTGAGGAAATATCTCTACACCCATGGTTATCGTTTCCGCAAGAACGTCCAAGGGCTACCGGGCACACCCGACATCGTCATGCTAAAATATCGCTGCTGCATCTTTGTGCATGGCTGCTTCTGGCATGGGCACTATCACATCCGCTATCCACGCACCAACGCCGATTTCTGGCACAACAAAATAGCCCGCAACCAACGGCGCGACACCAAAGACAAAGAGCGCCTGCGTCGCATGGGCTGGTACGTCATTACCGTCTGGGAATGTCAGCTCACCCCAAGTCGCCGACAGCGTACACTGCTAGCACTACAAGTAGAACTGGATGACATCCTTCTGAAAAACTTGCTCTGCAAACAGCCCCGTCCCCTGCCCTATCCCACCACCGAAGCTGATCCACTTCCCGCTGCCGCTGAAGACCAAGCGTCTTACGGTACAGCCACCGACAAGCTCGCCACTTCGTGAGATGCAGCCCCCCCTACTCCAGCGAAGATAGTGGTGGCACTCACCTAGGCGCACATCATTCGCCCTGGTGTCCCATTTACATCGAGCATACTTCGAAGCCTTGCCTCCCTTTTTTCATCAAAGCACTGGGGATAAGCGTGGAGATGGATGACTGACTGCCTCCGTTTTTTTTTTGCGCTTTGCGGAGGACGGAGAGAAGTTATTTTCCACGACCTTGGATGACTATTAATATTGTATAGATAAGTATCTTCGCGTCGGTGGCGAGGCTCATGTTTTCCACATAGAGGAGGTCGTAGCGCATGCGTTCCACCATCTCGTCCACGTTTTCTGCATAACCATATTTTACCTGCCCCCAGGAGGTGATGCCAGGTTTGATACGCTGTAGCAGCAGATACTCGGGGGTACGCTGAACGATCTTATCGATGAAATACTGCCGTTCGGGACGTACACCCACGAGGCTCATCGTCCCCTTGAACACGTTGTAGAACTGAGGAATCTCGTCTAGTCGCACCTTGCGCATGAAGTGCCCGAAGGGCGTGATGCGGGGGTCGTTGTCACTGCTCAGTCTGGGGCCTTCTTTCTCGGCATCCACGTACATGCTGCGGAACTTGTGCATGCGAAAAGGCTTGCCATATTGTCCCACGCGTTCCTGAGCATAGAAGACAGGTCCTGGCGAGCTGCATTTCACCAAGATGGCAGTGATAAGATAAACGGGTGACAAGAAGAGCATTGCCAACAGTGAAATAACCACATCGGCGATGCGCTTCACGCTGTATTGCCACTCCTCCATAAGGCGCGGGTTGAGCGTAATGAGCGGCGAATGGAATATGCTGGCCTGCTTGACGCTCCCCACTATGATGTCGCGCAGCTCCGGCGTCATCTTGATGACGACGTCCGGGAAGCCTATCAGCATGCGGACGATGTCCACCAGACTGCCTCCCTCGCTGTTTTCCACGGCAATAATCACCTCCTGGATGTGGTATTGCTCTATCGCCGAGGTTAGTTCCTTCAGCGACCCCATGCACGGCATCGTGTTCTTCAACTGGCTGTTTACGGTGCCGTTAACCATGATATATCCCACAAACCGGCTGCCGCTGTATATTTCCTGACAGTCCACGTCAAGATAGGTCTTGTAGGCCTTTTCGTGGCTGCCTATCAGCAAGGTAGGGAAACCCAGTCGGCGTGTATGCACCTGCTTGACGGTATGGGTGGTGATGATAAGGCGGAAGAAATAGGTGAAGGCGAAATGCACCAGCAGCAGGAAGAGGAAGGAGAGGTAGTAATTGCCGTAGTTCACCACATTGTCGTCGATAAGCAACACGAAGAAGATAATGACGATGCCCAGCACGCTGGCGGACAGTGTCTGCTGCAGTTCTTTGAGACGGCTTTTGCGATACACGTCGCGATATACGCCCTGAATGATATACAGGCACAGCCATCCCATGGGCACCACAACGATGCCCATCCAGAAGTTGTGGTCGGTAAAGACGGCGCTGATGTCGTCGAAGGTGTTGTGCTCGATGCTGAACTTACGGAATATGAAGAGTGATGCCCACGCCCCTACGGCGGCCACTATATCGCAGATAACGTATTTTGCGGTTTGTCTTTTCTTGTTCATTAAATCACCATCAGCTTCATGTTGTCCAAGTAAATGTTGCCAGTGTTGCCAGTGCCAGTAAGCACGGAGAAGTGGAGGCGAATGACGGGATAGTGGTTATAGTAGTTCCACAGACGTCCGAGGTTGACGTATATTTTATTCCATTCTTTATGGGGATTGATGATCATGGCACGCTCTGTCACGTCCTGTCCGCCACTTATCATAGGGTTCTTGAATCCCACGCTGAAGGGCAGGTCGTTCCAGTAGTCCAGTTCCAGGTAGAGGTAGCTGTCCGAACTGAAATGCCTGAGGTCGATGGTGTCGAGGCTCCAAAAGTCGAGTTGCACGCTGCGGCCGCCGATATGGATTACTCCGCAGCCATCGTCGCTAAGAACAGTGTCTGCATAGCCCTCGTTGTGATAGTCTACGCGTTTCACTATGCTGTCCAGTGCCAGACGTTGTGTGCCCGGTTCGAAAAACTCGCTCCACGCCACATAGGCGTTCTTCTTGTAGGTGGTGGTCAGTTTGCCCATCGAGGTCGTTTCGTTGCGCACGAGAGTGTACATGCTATCG
>CAMURW010000050.1 GCA_947097635.1 uncultured Bacteroidales bacterium | reverse complement strand
CCGCTTACGCTTTCTATACTATGCTGTTCCATGAGTCCGCTACCCGCGTGCCTTTCATCCCGTCAATGGGTGTGGACAGCACCATGTGCAACTGGCTGAAAGCAGCTACGGACAGTGTGGTATTTTCCCATCTATCTTTCTGGCAAATAGACTCCGCCGCCTTCCCGCAGGATACCATCATTCCCCCGGACACCACCATCACTTCGGATACAATCATTACCCCGGACACTATCCCAACGGACACCGTTTCCATTCTTTCCGCTGCCACCCATTCCTTCTCGCTTTTTCCCAATCCTGCCTCGGATCATGTGACCATGCAACTCCCAGAAAGCGGCATCTTGGAAATCTACGATCTCCATGGTCGTTGCCTCCTTCGCCGCCGCCTGCAGGCAGGTTGTCACACCATTCCCCTTACCACTCTTGCCTCCGCTCGTGCCTACATTGTCTTCTTTAACCGCACTCACCGTATCCTCCTCCATCGATAACTGTTATTTCTCTTCCTCTTTCGTGAATAATAGCCGAACAACTATTATCACGTAGGTGGCGCCGATGGCGGTATATAGCGGCTGCCATGCTGCCGCCTGTTCTGGCATAACAAAAGGTATAAGTGCCATCGCTGCCGCAGGTGCGAAACGTTTTCCGAAGAGCGCGAACATCACGAGTACCAGCGCCTCCGTCAGCACCGTCGCTACCGGCAATGGTGCATCCCACATTCCACACAGCAAGCCTCTGCACAGTGACCCCACTGCTGCCGCCAGCGTCAGCATTAGCCAAGTCTGCCCCAAACGGTTGCGGAAGCCGCCTTTTGAGTTGCAGAGTTCCACGAAAGTTACCACCAAAGGAGGTGCAATGATGAATTGCAGTTTCATCATGTCCGCCGCCACTATCAGCGGTAGCAAGGCAGCCAGCAGTGCCAGCCATCGTGCCACGTTGCTCCAGGTGTGTCGCTTGGCGTGTTGCAGTGGTGTCGGTGTCCGCAGCCCCCAGGCATCTATAGCATACTGCCCCAGCGTCAGCAGCAGCGCCAGGGCTATTATCGCTAGTGGGTATACGAACGTGGTGGTGCCAAGCATCACCGGCAGTAGCCCCACGGCAAATGCCGGTGTCAGCGTGGATTGCAGTAGCATCAGCAGCGCCACCACCGCGGCAAACACCAGCGCCATCTGCAGGGGCAGCCCGTAGGGCAAATACCGTACCGTTAGCACCGCTGCAAGTGCTATGGCTGGCAGCAGCAGCACTATCTGCCAGCGGCTCACGCGCCATATTTGCTTGTCCTGCACCCATAGACCTATCAGCAGGGCGCACACCTCTGGCACCAAAGCACAGCGCAGTGCATCCATCGTCGCCGCAGTAGACATTAGGGCTATCATTGCCAGTGCCAGAAGTGCGCGTATGCGTTCCTTCTGTGGCTTTCTTATCGCATTTTGTAGTTCAGTTATTCTCATCAAGTTTTCAAGCATTCAATGGTAGTCGCATTCACGTTCCTGGGTACAGCGTTTTCACTCTCCTTTCTAATTCTTGCCGGAAGGTGTTGTGTTCCACCACATCGAAGAAATGCACCACATTGAAGGAAATCCTCTTGCACTCCTTATTCACGTAGAGGGCATGCACCTGCAGCACGCAGCTATCTCTCGTCAGCTTCTTATCTACTTTGTCGCGCATCTTGCCTACGGCACTGCCCGTATTCAGGGCGTAGATGCCGAAGGAGGGATACCCGTGATGACTTTGCAGGATGTCTTGTTGCATATGTTGTGTCAGCGTGTATGTATCTTTGGCGCTCATACTCACGTCCTCCTTCATCTCAATGTGTACGGAACTTATCTGCACGTTAGGGGCGTATTCGTTCGCCAGCAGGTCGTAGGCCCTCTTCGCCTGGGAATCACAAGGGCCATGTAACCCTCCAGTAGTTCCCCGCCCGCCTTGAAAGCCGCCAGACACTGGCGTGTACTATTTTTATCTCTATCCATGATCTCTTAATTAATGTAAAAACGTTTCCACCACTTCTTTTATTGTCACATCCCACAAAATATTTTGCAGCAGCCCAGACAAAAATGTTTCCATACCAATAGTTTATTCATGGGAAAATTCGAGTGTAGTAATGTGCAAACGAAAAAACGGGAGTGTGTGGTGAACCTAAGTCCAAGTAACAAATGCATTTTTTGTTTGGAATGAGGTGCAAGGAATGGGGATTGCGGGAGGCGAAGTCGCCTTTGTTTGTCGTTCCTGCGGCTTGCTTGTACTGGTCGTGTACCGCAACCTTACAACCCATTTCTTCCTCTTGATCGTTATCGTCTGCCCTCCGTATCGCCTGCAGTCCGCTCTACGCTTGCACGTTCGGAGGCGTAGGGGCTGCTTTGCTGCTGTTCACTATCAGCACGCCACCTATCACGGCGCATATGGCCAGGGTTTTGGTCCAGGTTAGTTTGTCCATGCCCCGCCAGATGCTGATGCTTGTGGCTATGATGGGCTGAAGATAGCCATACATGCTTACTAGCGTAGGACGTATGCGCTTCTGCCCTATGGGAATGAGGAAGTATGCTATGAAGGTGGCAAAGATAATGAGGAAGCCGATCTTCCACCAGATGCTGAGTTCTATGACGGCATAGTCCACGCCACCTATCTGCGACAGTGAAAAGGGTAGGGTGCAGAGGAAGGTGAAGAGAAACATCCATTTCATGAAGGTGACGACGTGGTAGCGCGTAATGAGTGGACGAAAGATGCCTAGATAGAGGGCGAAACTGATGCTGTTGACGATGCACAGCACGATGCCGAGGGGCTGCGTCTGCTTCACGTCGCCACTGTGTGTGCTGAGGAGGATGAGCAGCAGCACGCCGGCAAAACTCAATGTCACGCCGCAGGTTTTCTTCCGTGTGATGGGCTCTTTCAAGGCAATGGCTGCTATGAACATGGTGAGGGTGGGTGCGATGCTTTGCACCACGCTGAGGTCTACGGGCGTGGTGATGCTGCTGGCGGTGAGAAAGGTGAGTTGGGGAATGAAGAGACCTAGTAGTGAGGCAACGGCGGTGGATGCTAGATCGCGCGGTGTCATTTTTTGTCTGGGCAGTGCCAGCGAGATGAGCCAGAAGAGGATGCCGGCACCCAGGGCGCGGAAAGTGAAAAGCACGATGGGTGGTATGCCACCTGCAGTGGCAATGTCGCGGCAGAGTATGATGTTGATACCGAAGATGGCGTAGGTGACGAAGCAAGCGATGTGGCCCAGCAGTTGGCTGCGAGACCGCGACCCGCGATGGCAGGCAGGGGAGGAGGACATGAACGGCGGGTGTTAGTTTTCTTGTATCTTGGTTTCCGTGAGGATGCACTCGGTGACGTAGCCACGACTTTCGCGATAGGAAGTATAGTAGTTGCAGTAGGCCTTACTGTATTTGTCATCCATGTACATGCGTCCGGTCACGGTGTCGTTGATATGTATCGGGCGGGGACTTTGCCACGCCACAACGACGTTGTCGTAGGTGTCGCCATTGCTGGTGAGATAGCTGCCGCCCAAGGTGTCTGGCGATGTCAGCTGTATGGCATAGCCTACGTCGCCGCCCGTGGAGCAGAACTCAATGTCCACAACCTTGCCGCTGAAGGCGAAATCGTCCGGGTGTTTGCAGCAGCAGAGACTTAGTGTCAGAAGAGCAGCTAGGAGAAAATAATATTTGTTTAGCATCATGATTCCTTTTCTAAGATCTTTAGGCATCTCGGGGGATACGGAAGGAGATTGTAACTTGGTTTCTTTAGAGAAATTCCCTTAGTGCTTGGTTTAGCGATGTCTTTTTGTCTGTGCTCTCTTTGCGTTGTCCTATGATGAGGGCACAGCTGAGTGAGTAGTCGCCGGCAGGGAAATGCTTGGTGTAGCTGCCTGGCACAACCACGCTGCGTGCCGGTACAAATCCTTTGTATTCTTTGGGTTCGGCATCCGTGACATCGATGATGTGCGTGCTGCCGGTGATTACGGTATTGGCTGCCAGCACGGCCTCGCGCTCAATGTGTGCGCCTTCCACCACAATGCAGCGGCTGCCGATGAAGCAGTGGTCTTCCACGATGACCGGTGCCGCCTGCACAGGTTCCAGCACGCCACCTATTCCCACGCCGCCGCTGAGATGCACGCCTTTGCCTATCTGTGCGCAGCTGCCTACAGTGGCCCAAGTGTCCACCATGGAGCCCTCGTCCACGAATGCACCGATGTTCACGTAGCTGGGCATTATCACCACGCCTTTGGCGAGATAGGCACCATAGCGCGCCACGGCGGGAGGCACCACGCGCACACCTTGGGCGGCGTAGTCGTGCTTTAGCGCCATTTTGTCGTGATATTCAAAGGGTCCTGCCTCCACTGTCTGCATGTCGCAGAGGGAGAAATGGAGCAGCACAGCCTTTTTTACCCACATGTTCACTTGCCAGCCATGGCTGGTAGGTTCTGCACAGCGCAGGCGACCTTTGTCCAGCGCATCGATGGTTTCGCGTACGGCACGCTGTATATCGGGCTGTTGTAACATTTCGCGATGCTCGTACGCTTGGTTGATAAGTTCTTCGGAAGACAAGTTCATGGGATGCTTCTTGTTGAGATTTTAGTGAAACCTAAATGGATTTTGCGTTATAATAGAAACTGATGTATGATTGTGTATGGGAGGGTTTGAAGGGCTTATGGCAAGAATTGTTAGAGGGCGGCGAGGAACTGTAGGGTATTCACGCCGTCCGCGAAATCGGTGAGGGTGGGATGCTGGGCTTGGCCGAAGAAGCCGTGGCGTATGATTACCTGTAGTTCGTCGCTATGTTCCCGGCACCATAGTTCCGCAGTGGCGATGTCGTCATATTCTGCGTAGTTTACCATGCTGACCGGTGCTGCAAGCCCTGCGCTATCTTGCAGCATCCAGAAGCCGCCATCTACGAACGGGACGCTGTTAAGCAGCAATAACGCCTTGTGGTAGTCCAGGCTGCTGCGATAGAGGTGCATGTCCGCAAAGTGGGCGTATTTGGCGGAGGCCTTGATTAGTGCCCCGAAGTTATAGGCTCGAGGCACGAACAGTTTCGTTACGCTCCTGCAGCCCAGTCCGAAATGAAGGAATATGTCGTCGCAAAGGCATTCCAGCTCTTCGTTGCTTTCGTCGCCTTGTAGGATGGCGATGCCGTTGCGGCTGTGGCGGATGATGTTAGGGTAGTGTCCGAAGTAGTAGTCGAAATAGCGGTTTGTGTTGTTACTGCCTGTGGCTATGACGGCATCGAAGGCCGTCAGTTTTCCGTGGGCGAAGGTGGTGGAGTCGCGCAGCTCGGTTGGTAGCATATTGCTGAGGTGCGGTAGCAGCACATCGTCCTGCGAGGAGAGTTTCACCAGAGCCTTGTGTCCCGCCAGCAGCACGCACATCCAGTCGTGCATACCCACCAGCGGCAGGTTGCCGGCCATGATGATGGCGATGGTCTTGCATGTGCCAGGATGTTGCAGCTGGGGTACCGTGGTCGCCAGGCGTTGTAGTTCCTGAGTGGCCAGACTGTCGCCCCACGCTTTCAAAGCATAGCGCACATGCTCTGTTGTAAACCAGGGATTTACGCTACAAGCATGGGCGATGATGGTATCCAAGCTGCCTTCGTTCAAGCCTGTAAGTATGGTGTCGCCTAGCGAAGCAAAAGCATTAGTCCGTTCTTGTAAATTCATGGTGTGATATTTTTTTCGCTTATGGCACAACAATTTTGTGTTTCCTGCGTATATCATTTAACGATGTTTTTTTTCAATTATTGTTTTATTAGGAATAAAAACAGACCATAATATAATGTTTGTCCTCAAACCGATAAAGAAATACTTTCTGGTACTGCTGAAGCTGCTGATGCACGTGATAGTTCCTGCCCAGGATGCCCGCGTGATGACAGCCTATCAGCAGGAACTGCAGAAACTCTTCGACAAGGTGTTTCACGCCCCCACCGACAACGAACGTTACAATGCCAACGAGCAGGCGACAACATTGTTCAAAGAGGCCGAGCAGCAGCCTGGTGCCTTCAACTGGGACTGGCAGCTGGGAAGGGAAGTGAGCGTGCTGAAAAGCAAAGACAAGGCGTTTCGTATCATCACATGGGCGGTGGTGAGAGACAATGGCGAATACGAATGCTTTGGCTTGATGGAAGTGGCAGGCGAAGGTGACGCAATCAACTGCTATACCCTCCACGACAAGAGCGACGATATCATCAACGTGGAAGAAAGCGTGCTGTCACCAGACAATTGGTATGGGGCTGTGTATCAGGACATCATAGAGACGAAATACGAAGGAAAGACCTATTACACTCTACTGGGCTGGACGGGAGTGGACGCTCTGACGCAGCGCAAGGTGATAGAGCCTGTAAGGTTTCGCGGCAGTGCCATGAAGCCAGAATTCGGTCAGAACCTATTCCGCAGAGACAAAAATCGTCGCCGCGTGGTGCTGGAATACAGTAACTCGGCGATGGTAAACCTTCAATACGATGAACAATTTGTCCGCACCTTCGAAAACAAGCGTATGAAAGGTAAGAAAGGACGTATCATCAACGTTCAGCAGCAGCACGACGAGAAGGCGAAGATGATTATCTTCGACGAGATAGGTCCTATGGTCCTTGGCATGGACGGCCTGTTTCAATACTATGTGCCCACAGGCACGGAGAAAGCTTACGTGTTTACGGACGGACGCTGGGAAATGCAAGGCTATGCCTTTGGTGAAGACCCTAACGAGAAACTGAATAAAGAGTTCGCCCCCATTCCCAAGAAGACACCTGCCTATCAGCAGCACCGCCCTTCGGGAGACGAGAAGTAGTACTTTGTGGATTTCAAATGGCTACAACTTCTTTCGCGTTTTAGAAATATTAACTTTTAACATCTTGTCAGACAACTTATTAAATAGCATCAACTCACCAGACGCACTCCGGAAACTCCCTAAGGACCTGTTGAAACCTCTTGCCCACGAGTTGCGTCAATTCATCATCGACACACTGAGCACTCACCCCGGTCACCTGGCCTCGAGTCTCGGCACCGTGGAACTGACACTGGCGTTGCACTATGTATTCAACACCCCCGACGACAAGGTGGTGTGGGACGTGGGACACCAAAGTTATACTCATAAGATAATAACAGGACGTCGCGACAGATTCTCGTCGATTCGTACATATGGGGGGCTTAGTGGCTTTCCGCGCATGAGCGAAAGTCCTTACGATGCTTTCGGCACAGGCCACAGTAGCACCTCCATCAGCGCGGCATTGGGAATGGCAATGGCGAGCAGACTACAAGGTAACAATATGCGCCAGCATGTCGCAGTGATAGGAGATGGCGCTCTGAGTGGCGGAGAGGCGTTCGAAGCCCTGAACAACGCAGCAGTGAGCAAGTCCAACATACTGGTAATATTGAACGACAACGGCATCTCTATAGACAAGGCTGTGGGAGGTATGAGCCACACCCTGACGCGCATTATTGCCAGCCGTCGCTACAATGAGATAAAAGAGAAGTCATGGAAGAAGTTGGGTGGCGACGAACAAGGCAGTAAGCGTCATAAATACAGACTGGGCTTCTGGCAGCGCATGACTTATACAGCCAAACTGGTACTGACTGGCGGCAACAACCTGTTCGAAAGTCTGGGGTTCCGTTATTTTGGCCCCATCGACGGCCACGACTTGGATGACCTGGTGGGCATACTAAATGGGCTGAAACAACTGCAAGGTCCCCGGCTGCTTCACATCGTCACCAAGAAAGGAAAAGGTCTGAAGCAGGCGGAACGCAACCCCGTGACATATCACGCTCCCGGAATATTCGACAGCGAGACCGGCCTGCAGATAAAAGGCGACGACACCGACAAACCTTTGAAGTATCAGGAAGTGTTTGGACGAACCATCATCGAACTGGCTGAGCAGAACCCCCGTATCGTGGGCATCACGCCAGCCATGCTGACAGGTTGCAGCCTGAATTTGATGATGGCAAAGATGCCGGAGCGCGTCTTTGACGTAGGAATAGCGGAGCAACATGCCGTGACCTTTGCCGCCGGACTAGCGGCGCAAGGAATGATGCCGTTCTGCAACATATACAGCAGCTTCGGCCAGCGGGCATACGACCAGATAATTCACGACGTGGCACTGCAGAAGCTGCCAGTGATTGTCTGTCTGGATAGGGGAGGTTTGGTGGGCGACGATGGCCCCACGCACCACGGTGTCTTCGATATTGCGGCGCTGAGGCCTGTCCCCAACCTCACCATCTGCGCTCCTATGGACGAGCACGAGTTGCGCAACATGATGTACACTGCCCAGTTGCCTGGCAAGGGCGCGGTGGTAATCCGCTATCCGAGAGGTGGCAGCGTGCATGTGGAATGGCAGAGCGACTTCCAGGAACTGAAGGTAGGCAAAGGCCGCGTGCTCCAGGAAGGCGAGAAATTGGCAGTACTCAGTATAGGGCACATTGGCAACAATGCAGTTACAGCAGCGCGGCGTCTGGAAGCGGAGAAGGGCAGAAAGAGAGGTCTCTACGACATG
>CAMURW010000049.1 GCA_947097635.1 uncultured Bacteroidales bacterium | reverse complement strand
GATTGATGGCACCCGGAGTGCGGAAGACGTAGTGCACCACGCTGCCGCTGAGCATATGCCCGCCCTTGTTGGCGACAGCCAATTTAATGGTAGTGGTGTCTTCGGTGATGAAATGGTCGAGGGGACTCACTACACGGTAGAGGGCGGCGTTTGTGGCGACGGGTTCGTTTTCCACGTGCAGCAGGTAGTCGTGGATGCAACCGAAGTCCATCCTGTCGATTTTATAGTATCCAGTATCAGGGATGGTGTCGGTGCCGCCTTGCAGCAGGAACACGCGCATACGCAGGTTGCCGAGACAGGGACGACGGCTCTCTTCCAAATGAACATCATTAGAGACGAACGCAGTGTCGCCATGCATGACAGTTCTGTGCCATTCGCGCTCAGTAGGAGTGAAGTCGAATGGATAGGTGAAGGGTATCTTGGCTAGTCTTTTCGGCTTAATGGTATCGTTGTAAATCAGCTCGCCCCCCAGCTTGCCGAAGTTGAAGACACCATCGCGGTTGAAGTCCACCAACACATATAGGCGGGCATCGGTCATATCGTCGTCAAAGTCATCGCTGTTTTCTACGCCCACAATCAAGGTGTCCGTGGTACCCTTGATGAGGTTCAGTACTGGATATTCGGGATGGTCGCGGTTGGCAAATTCAATGTAGTTGTGGCCGCTGGGCGATACAGTGTTATTCAAGCCAGCAAAGCTCACATAGGTGATGTCGAGACCCACATTGTGGTTCATCGCAGGCAGTGAGTCGACATACCTCTGCTCTGGGTAGTTGATGTATTCTTTCCAATAGCGTATTGTGTCGTTCTCGCACACGGGGTCGCTGGCATGACCTGTCCACGCCAATATGTCGTAGGTGGAGCCTGGTGGCGGCGCCATGGCCAGACTGTCGAATTTGAAGACATAACTCTGGCCGGGAGCGATGGTGGCCGTGCAGGTCTCCGTCACTGTCTGCAGCAGGTTGCTGTAGTTGTAGCGGCCAGTGGTGTGGGGACGTGTGACGTAGGTTACAGGGAAGTTGCTGGCAGCCGTGGTGCCGTAGTTGATGATGCGCACCTTTACCGTATCATTGTCGAGATACACCTTGCTGTATGGTTCTTCAATCTTCTGTATGGACATATCGATTGCCACACGGGGATTCAGGTTCACCGTCACCGGCTGGTAGTAGCTGGTGCAGCCCGTGGTGCTGATGCAGTTCAGATAATAGGTTTGTGGTGTGAAATACTGCGGTGTCTCCCACCACGTGCTGGGCGGATAATTGGTGTGGACCTTGAAGGGGGTGGCATGTGTAGAGTCGTCGTACCAGCGTATGGGACGATGCACCACACTACCGCCGGCAGGATTGTCGGTCTGTGTCGCGAAGATGGTATCCCAGGTGGCATAGTTCAGCGTCAGGTTCGGGGCTTCGGGGCGGTTTGGCGTATACTTCGATGTCAGCTGCACCCAGTTGCTGGTGTCGTTGATAGGTTTCTGGTCGTAGTTGAAGGTGATGAACGAGCGTAGTTTCACGTTCAGGTCTTTTTCGGCACCTGTGGGGTACACGTTGGCAGGAGTGTTGAAAGTGATGATTTCACTTGCGTTTACTGCCAAGTCGCCGCTCAGCGACCTTTGTTCGGTGTGGCTCAGCCCCAACGCTGGCACTCCACTGGGTGCATTCCACCACTTGCCTTGATAGCCAATAGAAAACACGAAGTCGCTTTTCAATGTCTTGCGCCCTACATTCTTCACCTGTATCTGTACGGGCATATTGCTGAGGCGGCAGCCATGAATGGGGTGGTTGTTTTCATCCATCCATCCAGTGATGCTGTCGTTGTAGAACATGAACTCGGTCTGGAAGTTGAAGGCGGGGTCCACGAAGAAGAACTTCTTCACCGTGTCGTTCATGCGGTCGGCATCGCGCGATGCCGTGACGTAGGACACCAGTTCCTGTGTGTCGATGACACCGATGGGCATGGGGATGAAGGCAGTGTCGTACACGCGCTGTTGTGCCAATATCTCGTCCACATGCTGCGGTCCTGTAGTGCAGGTGGCGCAGCCTTTCACATGAGCTTCCCAGGTGAGGTTGGTTTCCATGCTGCTACCGTTGTTGTAGATGACGGCGACTACGCGCAGCGTGTCGCTCTCCACATTGTCGGTAGGTATGATGTCTACGCCGAACAGACCAGGCTCCAAAACGTCCATCATAGCAACGTCGTGGATGTAACGTACAGGTTCGTCGGCACCGATGCTGGGTGCTGGAATCTGAGGTCGTATGTCGCCATCGAGGTCGGTGGCTACGGACGTTTGATATTGTGCCTTCTCGCAGAACTGTGCGGTAGCGAAGTGCAGATTGGTGTCGTTGTAGTAATAGGGCATCTCCGCTAGGCTATGCACATCTTTGCCTGTTTTGTTGCGATATTCCGCAAAGGTGTTGGCTTCCACTCCCCAGAATGCAAAGCGAGGCAGTGTGTCGGCCACTTCGACGTTGAAGTATACGTTGTAGTCCAGCAGGTCAATGTTGTCGGGACGGTCGGCCCAAAGCACATAACCTCTGTTGCGGTTGTCGAACACGTTGTTCTGTACGCGCAGGTTGTTGCTGTTGTTCAAGGCACCGAAGGCGCTGGTGTAGCGTCCTGTTCTGCCTGGAACATGTATGCGTATGGTGTTGAAGTAGATATCCACGAAGGTGGAGCTGTCCACGATGATGCCCGCCATCAGTTTGTTGAGGGTGGCGGTGTTGCTTCGCAGGCTGATCATGTTGTTGGACACGATGCTGCGTACCGAACTGGCACCGGAGACGCTATTCAGGCGTATGCCTCGACGGGCGAAGTTCTTGGTGTCGTACAGCACGATATTGTTGCGTTCTATCTTCACGCTACCCGTGTGTTCTGCCACAAAGATACCCATCAGCTCACGACTCACGTTGTGAGAGCTGATGTTGTTGTGTACGATGTTCACGTCGTCCATCAGTCGGGTGTGTATGCCTTCGCTTTTGAAGTTTGAGATAGTGCATTGGCGTATGTTCAGGCCGGCACTCAGGCCGCCAGTGGTCATAGATGCCTGGACACCATAGTAGCCACTGTCCAGCACACAACTGTCTATGTAGATGAAGTTGGAGTTGTCTTCCACGTTCACGCCCACGGCTTCTTTGTTGTCGATGACACCTTTGGGACGTATCACGTTACTCACAAGGTGTATGTCCGTGGCGTTGGCTATTCTCACTACTGTGCCGAAGTTGACGCGGTCGGGACGGCTGGTTAGTGTCATTCCCCTCAGCCAGAAGTGCCCCGCGTTGGTGTCTATGTTCACCACGGAGTTGCCGTTCTGTGTGGTGGCATATTTCACTACTACATCGGCAGCGTTGCCGCTGGCACTCTGGAAGGTGATGCTGTTGCTGTTGCTGGCGCCCGCCACTTCCTTCAGGTTGATACGTTCTTGGTAGATGCCATTTTGCACGTCGAAGAACACCGCACCGGCTACGCCGGCATCGTTAAGAGTATTGATGGCGGAGGTAAAGTCGGGGTAGTCGTAGGTGGTGTCGAGTGTGGTAGCACCGATGGTGTAGTGGCCGGCACAGAAGGACACGCTGATGTTGGTTTGGATGGTGTCGTTGAGCTGCACGGTGTCGTTAGGCACGGTGAGTGCGAGACGCAGGATATGGCGACCAGGGGTGAAGTCCACGGTGTCCACGGTAATGGTGTCGGAGCTGCGTGCTGCAATGGTGTGGGCGGGGATGTTCACCGTGTGGTGCGTGGAGTCTATCCAATAGTCTATGGCAAAAGTGCCGAAGTCTACGCTGCCATTGTTCCTCACTACCGCCTGGAGTGGGATGTTGCCGCAACTGCTGAGGTGGGAAAGGTCGGTGAATTCCAGCAGGCCATCGCAGCCCGGGATATCGGTGACTACCACCACTGTCTTGGCGGCGGGTCCCTCGCAACCATAGTCGGCAAAGCCGAAGGTAATGTCGGGACGACGTTTGTTGCGGGTACCATTGTTAGTGTAGTTCTCTATGTTTGCATCGCTGTTGTCGTTCTTGCTCAGCGTAGTGTTGGCAGTGGAAGTGGTGGTGTAAGCAACACGGCTGCCGCTGTTCACGTTGACATCCGTGCCACGAACCACTTGCACTACAATGTTGCTTACTCCGTCCCATAGGAATGGTGTGTTGAAGTTGTGCTTGTACCACCCTTCGCGTGTCTTGATGGTCATGAAGGCGGTGTCGTTCAGTACAGTGGTAGTGGGGAGCCAGTCGTTGTTTGCTTCGAAGCTTGCCTTGGAGGTAGCGCCCATGGCTACTTTGAAGAAACTGAAGTGCACAGTGTCAGGATCCGTAATTCCGCCGCACAAGGTGTCCAGGAAGAAGCTGATGCTGCTGATTGAACCGGCGTTATGGCCTGCTGCCGCGAGTTCGTCGGCAGTGAAGATATACTGCTCTTTGACGTATTTTTTATTGTGGTTGTAGGGTGAGGGGAATTCGGTGGCGGTGTTGGTGTTCCCCAGGGCTCCGATATGGTAGTAATTGCTGATGATTGTATTCCTCGTGGCATAGAAACTATCCTTGGCATACAGTGTGGCGCTGGTGAAGACAAATCCGCTGTCCAGGGGGTGCATGTCGTGGTCGTACCAAATGATGCTGTCGCCAGTGTTGGTGACTGGATGCAGGACGGCCATAGTGGCGTAGCTGATGGTGTCGAAAGCGGGGACATCCGGTGCGGCAGGAGTGAGGTAACTCGTAGCTTCCACGCGAACGGTGTCGTTAAGCGGAGCCATGTCGCCAGTGCTATGGTCTGCCCATACTACTACG
Organism: uncultured Bacteroidales bacterium; assembly: GCA_947097635.1. Lineage (GTDB taxonomy): Bacteria > Bacteroidota > Bacteroidia > Bacteroidales > P3 > Colimorpha. The sequence continues at coordinate 3,697 of CAMURW010000049.1, read as the reverse complement.
CTGTAGGTGCTGTCGCCCGTCGTTACAGTCATATCCAATGGCGTGGAAAAGGTGACGTGCGAGGCGGAATGTGCTGCCAACGAGGAGATGGTCTCGGTGCCTTGTAGCGTGCCGTTCACGCTATAATGCAGTGTTATGTTGTTCGCGGCAGACACACCATAGTTGTGTACTGTCACTTCCACGTTGGTGCTGGTCAGGCTGCAGCCTCTGGGCAGCGACACGCTGTCCAGGAACACGTCCACGTTGGGAATGCTGCTCATCAATATGTGTACGGTGTCGTAGTCGCTGAGGCATCCATTGTCGCGGAACATAATCATATTTTCGTCAGTGGTGCCGATGTTCATGCTGTGCACCGAGTCACCTTGCTGCCAATAATTGGCGCTAAGTCCCAGCGAGGCGGGATTGGAAGGCCATGCTTTGCGATATACGCCGGCGGTGCCGTCGTTCAATGTTATGCCGTTGCCGTTCCATATTGTGCTTGGTATGCTGCCTTGCGATGTCCACGCTGCATTGGCGGTAATGCCGTTTAGCGCCACGGCATCTTTCACGCCGGTGCCGTCGAGGTACAATATGCCTAACTTGGTGGATGAATTGGGGGTCACTCTTTGGCCAGTGCCCAGGGTGTGTGCGCTGTCGGGATGCGATATGTTGGCGAACTGCACTACGAACGACTGCCCAGGCTGCAGCACCATGCGCGGGAATATTAATTTCTTATTGTTATAGTTGATGCCATCGCTCACTGTTATCAGCGTGTCGCCCGTGATGTCGGCAGGATAGTCGCCTACGTTGGTCAGTTGCACGGCAAGATTGGTCTGCGAGCCCATGTAGAAAGGCATGGGATAGGTGGCACCGCTACCTGTGCGGTTTATCTGCACCTGCATAATCTTCACCAGTGGCAGGTCACGCTTCTGACGAATATACAGGTTGGTGTCGGCGTACAGGATGCCTGTTCTCAGCGAGTCGCCACGGTAGAAGGCGTTGCTGTCGGGATGGCGATACCAATACACTGCGCTCTTGTGCTGACGACCGCTGGTATACACTTCAGGATACCAAGTATCCAGTCCATTCTGTGCCACTACGGTGGTTGCGAAACCATAAGGGATGACCTTTGTGATGCTGTCTGGCGCAGTAGGAGCATAGTTCACATGCACCACGAAGACGCTGGTGTCGTTCATGGGGTTGGGGTCCAAGGTGCTGTGTAGCCACAGCGTGAAGGTGTAGACTGTGTCCTTCATGCCGTTGGGAGGTATGGGCACGTTGATGCCAGTGGCGAAAAGCACCGTGTCGTTGCCGTCGATGGTGGTGTTCACGATGGTGGTGCCGTTTACGCTGCTGGTGCCGGTAAGGCTGGCGCGTTTGTATCCCAGCGTCATGGTGTTAGAGTTGTATGTCTGCACGCCAGTGTTCACAATCACCACATTGAGCGGTATGCTGTTGCCGCCGCCGCAGTTGACTGGCGCAGGGCTATCCAGACTCGCTATCTGGAAGTCGTAGTCCAATGCCGAGAATTCGAAGGCGCCCACGCATGTCGCTGTGGTGCTACGCAGGGTGTCGTTGATGTCGTTCGTCACTTCGGGGATAGGCACGCCATGGTTCTTCATGTATTGGCTGTAACTGCGCAGGTCGGTAGGCGTGGTGTTCAGGAAGCCAGGGTTCACTTCCTGGCTCAAGGTGTCATTGATGCAATGTGTCAGCCATTGCGCCAGCGATGTACAGCTGCTGTTGTCGTATTTGTTTAGCAGTCCACTACGGGAATAGTATATATTGTTTCCTATATAATTAACGCGGTTTTCAAAGGGCAGGTAGTTGAAAGCGAAGTTGGTGCGGTCGAAACAGGTAATTATGTTGTTGTAGAAGTAGTTCTCGCCAATGGTGTCGCCGCCCAACGTGGCTGCCGCTATGCCGTCGCGGGTAGGTGCTGTCAGTTTCACGCTGTTGTATACCACCTTGGTGTAACTGGCCTTGATGACGTTCAGTGCGGTCGTTAGCATATTGCTGGTACCATCGTCGTTGCTCACTATCATGTTGTTGGCCACGACGGCATAGTTGGTACTGGTGCCGTGCAGGTCCGAGATGCCTAGGCAGCTGGCACCGCTGGTGCTGGCGATGGTGTTGCGCACTATGCGTGTCGGTCCGTAGCAGTGCTGCACGATTACGGTGAAGCTGGCGTTCGTGGTAACGGGGTTCACCAGGTTGTGCTCGAAGATGGGAGCCTGTTGGTTACGAATGATGATGGCGTTGGAGGTCTGATTGACGAATGTGCAGTTGCGCACGATGTTGCCGTGTGCCACCTCGTCCTGTGCGGGACCGGTGAGGTTGATGCCCGCATTGCTTCTGACGAAGGTACAGCCGTCTACCATCATGCTGTCGGCACCGGCGCTGAAGATGTGGGACGTGGTGAATGTTGTTGTGGGACCTACGGCACCAGCTACCTGCTCTTCCACAAAGGTACAGTTGATGAACTGTATGCCCACGCTGCTCACGCTCATGCGTGCGCCGTATTCCGTTGTACGGTAGGGCGACGTGGAAGTGAAATTGGGGACGCTATGGGTTCTGAAAGTGATATTCTTGAAGCGTGTGTACTTGGCGTTTCTCAGGTTCACCAGATAGTCGGCGTTGGAGGGTGTGGCATTCACAAACGCCACGATGCCGGTGCCCATGTTGGTGTCTGGTTCGTATTGTATGTAGTTGGTGGCACTGGAGCCGGGCACAGGCAGGAAGGTTTCTGGTCTATAGTTGCCAGGGGCCAGTTTCACGCGCAGCGCTCCGTTCACGCCGCACTGGTTCACGCTGTAGATAAACTGTTCCAGCGTGGCGAAATCTGCCGTGGGGCTGCCTACTGTGCGTATGCCGCTCATGGCTCCTGCACAGCTTACGAAGCGTGTTCTTGAGGTGTCGTTGTATGGCTCATGGTCGCGGTAGCGGATGCCTACGCTCGTTAGGCTGTCGTCCACCCAGCTCTTCAAAAAGTGATGGCCTGCGGCGAAATGTTGTGTCGTGTTCAGTGTCACCTGTACGCTGTCAAATCCGTTTAGCGTGCCGCTCCAGTCATAGAACTTGCAGGCGCTGTCATCCACCTGATAGTACACGCGTATGTTGTTGATGACGTCTTGTCCGTAGTTTTTCAGCCACACCACCACGTTGTTGGGTGTCGATGCGTCGGCGCTCACGGTGGCGCTCGGATGTATAAATCCGCTAACGCCGGCATCGTGTATCAGTGGCATATTCTTCTTTACGGTGAAGATGTAGTTGGGTCTGTTTTGCTGTACGCTGCCCGTGGAGTAGGTGGAACTGGTGAAGGGGTCGAATCCCATGAATCCCTGATATCCTGCCGACAGTGTGGGACCGCCCGTCGCTGTGGCAAACTGTTGCACGCGCAATCCCGCTGGGTCGCTGGTGCCATTGTTTGTGGTGATTTGCATCAGTATGCCTTTGCCAGCATAGAAGAAGGTGTCCTGCAGGTTGATGGTGCCTACGGTATTGGCGTTCTGTGTCACCACCAGGCTACTGTCGTAGGCCACTTTCATAGCGTCGGAGTAGAAGGTGCCGTCACCGCCCAGCACGGGTACTGTGTAGTTGTTGTCTACGTTGTGGAATTTTATCTGGTATCTGCTCCTCGAGCTTCTGCTTACGCTACTGGTGGTGAGGTATTGAATGCGTGTCAGTGCGCCGGGGCCGTATCCTGCCCTGGCCATGG